>CAXGOF010000012.1:0-17568 GCA_964011335.1 uncultured bacterium | reverse complement strand
GCGAATGCGTACCAATAAGCGGCATCGTCCTCAGTAAGCTCGATGGCACGGCCAAAGGTGGCGCCACACTCAGCATTAGTGAGCAGCTTAACTTGCCAGTATTATTCATCGGCCTCGGCGAAGGAAAAGGCGATCTCGAAGTATTCAACCCGTCGCAGTTCATCGACGCCCTATTCACCCCAGTACAACAATAGTGAACTCAGCATCTGGCAACGACGCGCGAAGCGCCTGGCTTTTAGCCTGGGCCAGCGTCTTGTTACCCATGCTCTGCTGGTCCACTTCGATGTTTGATGAAACGCGCTTCGATGGTGCACTGTTTTCTGTTTTGGCGTTACTGCCTATTGGTTTCAGCGTCTATAAACGACAATTTACGCTACTGCCAGGTAGCGCCCTAGTCATCGCCGCCATCGCCGCCGGATGCCTGCCGTTTTTATTCAGTGCACAGTTTCAGCTATCGCTACTGCCGAGCGTATCTGGCTTAGCCGACCGCGCTCCAATATTTAGTGCCTTAGTTTTGGCCGGTTGCATGAGCCACTGGCAACTTAAAAACCTGTGGCTAACCATGCTACCCGTTTTCATTGCCGTCTCCTTGGCCTGCTGGTTCTGTCTACCTCAAGCACTCGGCTGGGACCCACCAGGATATCTCAACATACTCGGGCGGCGACCGCTCTACCCGTTCATCGGCCTGAACCACGCCGGAGAGATTGTTGCTCCAATCCTACTCTTATGCATAGCGCTTGGCGACAAATACTGTTCAAAGAGATGGCTGCCACTTGCCATTCCGATGGCTTTGCTTTGTGGATTTTGGGGTGGTAACGCGATTCGACTGGGTTTAGTAAGCGGTTTTGTAGCTCTGCATTTTTTCAGCAAAATAAGAAACAAAGGTTTATTTATTATTGGCGCAGTTTTTGTCATCGGCGAAATCTTACGCGCACTGACCAGCAATGGCTTCAAAAGCGTTGAGGCTGAATACCGGTCCACCGAAATACGCTTAGCAATGTACTCGGCTGGTGCTGAAAAATCATTCGACACACCACTCGGTATCGGCATCGGGCAATTCGAAAACAGTTACCCTCTATGGCGCTCAGCGAAAGAAGCGCAGATGCTCGGAGCAAGCGTAACCAACGGCGTGTTTAAAGCACCAAAGTCCATACATAATGATGTACTGCAATCGCTCATCGAACTGGGATGGCTCGGCTTCGCACTACTGGCAGCTGGTTGCTATCGCGCCTGGTGTCATATCCGCATGAATTCTGAAAACGACATTAGACTTTATGCTGGTTTTGCGGCAGGCTTTGCCATTTGCGCGCTCACGCGCTCGCCATTCACGGACAATTTACCTGCGATGGCTATTTTTATGTTAGTACTTGCCAGCTTGTCAAAACACTCACCAGAGAATACGCTTTCTGCCCCGCAGCGTATCTCGAAGATTGTTACTTGCTGTGGACTGTGCGTTTTCTCACTATTGCCCGCCTATTCAAATATTCGCGGCGAGAGCATTATGGCCGACGCTATCGACGCCTTAAATGACGAGTCTACAGCAGGCGAAAACTTATTTAGTCAGATTACCACCATTAGTGAAGTGCGCCCATGGGATACGCGTAACTGGGTATTAATCGCTGCTTTATACCTAAAAAACGATCAGCATGAATACGCGCGTGCTTGTTTCGATAGCGCGCTCAGCTATAGCCCGTATGACATGACGGCTTTACTCGGCGCAATCG
Source organism: uncultured bacterium (assembly GCA_964011335.1). Taxonomy (GTDB): domain Bacteria; phylum Planctomycetota; class UBA1135; order UBA1135; family UBA1135; genus JAPKEZ01. Next base: position 15,844 of record CAXGOF010000012.1, on the reverse strand, counting down.
AAACCGAACTCAACGACCCTGATGGCTCAGACGCAAGGTTGTTATTGCACTTAGAAACAGCCGAGAAGCTAATGCCATATCATGCCAAAGTCATGTCCCTGCGACTTAGGACACTGATTCCTTTGCGCGATTCCATCAAAAATACTTACCAAGAACTAGTGAGGCGCGGCGATAGCCGCTCTCGCAACTACTGGGTGGCTTACGAGCTCATAGAAGCACAAATAGCCATTACCAAGCAAAACCCCACTGCTGCGCGTGCTGCCCTACTCAGTGCCGCACAATCCTCAGATGGAAAGCGTGCTATCATTGAACGCGCGGCAAAAAAAGAAGAGCTGAGTCGGCAATTGCTAACTCAGCTCACGCTCGAGGTATTCCCTCGATGGCCAGAACTTGACTGATCTAGTTGGCGACTTCTACGCGCTCAACCTTTTGTAGGTTGTAAGTACGAGCCATGCCTTCATACGAGATTTGGTCTGACTGAAAAGAAGTGTAAGCTTTTTGCGTAGCTAACATTTTGGCACGCTCGTATTCAGCAGGCCACATTGAAGAGCTTTCGGCGTCGCGGCGCCCTATTAGGTGCGCGACAGCGATACCTTTGTCACCGAAATCTTGGGGGCCAACAATTTCGCCATCGATCAAATCAGATAGCTGGCCGCCGACCTGGGTGCGCAAGCTACGCAACACAGTTGCATCGCTTGGCCAAAAAGGGTCTGTGGTAGTACGTGGTGTACGCGATATCCAGCCCATCTGCTCGATTGCTAGGCTAGCCTCTGCAGCGGCATTAGTAAACTCTTCGGCAGACACGCTAACCGCATCGCCCTCAACATAATCGACACCGCGCGGCAAATCGGCGATCAATTGGTCGGCAGCCTCAGAAGCCAGGCGTTGTTGCTGACGTGAACGCCATAGCTCGACAACATCGCTACGAATTTCGGTCAGCTCGGGAAGTTGGCGATCGCGTTTTGCTGTTGGGCGCATCAGAAACACGTGGCCCTCCATTTGCACAGGAGATGGCATCCAAATGTTTTCTTCAGCTTGGAACAAACGGCGTAGTTGTACACCACCAATGAGCTCGACATCGCCAAGTAATGACAACTCAATCATTTCGCTATACGAAATATAGGTAGCACCTTTTTCTGCGGAGAACTCTTGCACATTTTCTGTGTCTGGCAATTCAAACGATAATTCTGTGACAGCCTGGTGCATCAAGTAATCGTTCTTAACACGGTCACCTAATTCTTCGCGGCTAATGATTGGGTCGAGATCATCTCCCACTTTCTCGCGTACGTAAAGCAAATATTTGTTACTAGCGTAAAAACCGTCGAGTGCTTCGGCGCTTGGCTCATCAGCACTAAACCATGCCTTAACGGCATCGCTCTCCATTGCGACTTCGTCAAGCAGCACAACTTCGAAAGCCACAGCTTGCTCAATTTCGAGCTCGCTGGTCTCTTGTGGGTTTAGCTCGGACGCGAAAAAAACCGCTAAGTCTTCGTCGCTAACCTCGAGGGCTGCAGCAGCATCAGCAAAGTTGCTTGGGTGCAATACTGCGTACTGTACATTCATTTCCTGAAATGACTCTGACCAAACATCGAGTATATCCTGTTCGGTAGGCACGGCTGAAGTTGACAACAAGTCAACAACTGCGCCTACACGCAAAGACTGGCGCACATTATTTTCAAAGCCCAGGGCCGAAGCGAAACCCTGGCTACGCCAAAAGTTGCGATACGCATCTGCGCCTTGGCTAACGAAACCACTCAACATGCCTTGCAGCTGACTATCTGCAGTTTGGATTTGCATCTCATCTGCCAGCTTGATCAGGGTTGCATAAGCTAACACCGACTCAGTGCTGTTGTCATCGTAAAGACTACGGCCTAGCATTCTTTCTGACCATTCCTTTAGCCCAGCCGCATAGCGGTAATCGCTGCTGGTGATATTCACAGTGCCACTTGGCATGTCGACTGTTGCTTCAACAAGCGGCCCGCCAGAAAAGGCGTTAGTAAGCACGTCGGTCATAGGACCAGTTACTGTAAAAATAATCAAACAGAACACAGCTACACCAATGAGCGACCAACGCTTTAGTGTAGACATCTGTTGAACTTCAGTTAATTCGTTAGTTTCGGCGGAACGCATGTTTTATCTAATGTTATTCATGACCGGCAGGTACTGACAGTCTTGAGCGCAAGATTCTAGTCTTGCGGGGGTGGTTCTGCCACCTCTGGTTCAATCTTGACTCCGCTTTCGGCAGGAGACGCCAAACGCGATGATTCTGGCAATTCTTTGATATCACGCAAACCGAACTTGTCGAGAAAATCGCGAGTAGTGCCATACAGGAAAGGGCGGCCAGGCAATTCGGCGCGACCAAGGATCCTTACCAAGCGCAAGTCAAGTAACTGGCGCAAGTGTGAACCCGATTTCACCCCACGAATCGAGTCGATATCAGCTTTTAAGACTGGCTGACGGTATGCCACCAATGACAAAACTTCGAGAGTAGCCGGGCCTAATTTCTGTTTATCGCTTGATTTACGCGACGCTACCAAAGCATCGGCATAGTCTTCGGTGGTTAACAAACGATAGCCACGCCCTACTTGGTGGAGGCTAAGCGGCAATTCTTTGGCAAGAATCCATCCTGAAAGCGCATCAATATGCTGACGCGGGCTATGGCTATCATCGCCTTCCGGGTACAAGACCTGGCGAATGCGGTCGAGAGACACTAAGTCAGGCGACGAAAACAAGAGCGCAAAAAGCAAACGCAGCTTATCATCGGAGATAACTACATCGCTTGAGTCGGTGGTGGTTTCGCTGGTTTCAGTCACGGCATTAATCGCCAATAGTATAACGGATAGCCATTTCATGTATCCATACTTCAGCCGCGAAAGGTGAAATATCGTAAGTCGCAGCAATTTGCTGTATCTCGCTCCATTCGGCCTGGCCCCCGGAAGGCTCGACGCTCTCTACCATTCCAATCATGTACAAGCCATTGGCAGCGCGAAATGGCCCTACTATGGACCCCGGCACATATGCATCCGCACGCCATTCCGGCAAATCGATGACATCTGCACCAAAACCATCGGGACGGCGACCGAGCTTTAACTGATCGCGCCAATGATTTACGACGGATAGTTGACGGTTCATAAGCACTGCGACCTTTAGTTTACGCAGCTGCTGAGCATCGGTGACGTAAAGACTGCGGTAAAGTAAATTATTCCTTAAGTGTTTACGGTAATTATCAGCAATGTCTTCCCATGACATTTGATACTCAGCCTCAGCCAGATCATTCAAACTGCCAGGGGTTGAAGCCTTCAGTTGCTGAACGATAGACGCGAATTCTTGTTCGACTAAGTTATCATCTATCACCAACCCCAAATCTGCCGACCGCAATTGAGAGAGTTTGGCGCGCTGAAGACTACGCTTAACTTCAGCCAAATGTTGTGGAAACATAAACTGCATCTCGCGCAATAACGACTGGCCCGCTTGCACCGAAGAATTTTGCTGTGATGTTTGCACGGTGGAACACGCCCCGCACATCTGCAACAACAACAGCAACAATAATCGCATCTACTTAAAATTAATAGAGCGCTTGACCTGCACGCCATGACACGTTGAGCATTCATACCTCTTACGTGCCGACCCATCTGGTGACACTTCAAGCGTCTCAAGGTAGCCTAAGCCACCACAACCAGGGCAGTACGAAAACTTCACGCTCGACAACTGGTAGTCGCCAGTGAACTCAGAATAGTAAGCCAGCAACCACTGCAAGCGTGAAGTGACAGACGCCGCTTTCCACCAATCTTCAGGACTGACCTCATTGTCATCACCCTTAGCAGCACTCTGTTGGGTTTTCAAATTGTCAAGATAGCGCTTCATACGGTCTTCCATTTCGCGCTGCTGTTGGGTTTTCCCGTCTTGCTCGTCTTCGCCTTCAGTCTCTTTCAAGCCAGCACGCGCACGCTCTTCACCAAGAATCCAGGTTCCGTTTCCGTAACCGGCCGTGTGTGAATTAGAAGAATAGTTCACGCGCAAAGCCCACAGTTCATCAATCATGTTCACATCAAGGGCATCATGCATATCTACTAATTCTTCAACGAATTGCTGACGCACGATTTGCGGAGCTTCGCTTTCAACCCATGCCATCAACGTATCTAAGCGCGCTGTTTTCTCTAAGGCTTGCTTGCGCATCACGGCCATAACGCGCAGGAACCAATGGCGACGCAAATAGTTCACCATCGACTTCTCACGATCTTTTTCAAACTTTTGGCTTAGCTTAAGATATTCGCCACGCAAGGCCGCATTGGGAAAATCAACGTCGTATTGTGCAAGTTCAAGTTTCGCCTCAGTGAAACGCTGGCGGTGCATCAGCCTTTTAATCTGCTCGAGCGCCGTGGCCTCTTCTTTGTTGGCAATCATCTGCTCGAGTTGAGCTAAAGCGCCTTCGATGCGGCTTAGCAGCGGTCCATCGCCTGCAAGCATCGCAACTTCGCTGGCAATCAGAAAATGCGCCTTCGCCTGTTCAAAAGCAAACATCATTTCTAACTCCTTTGCGAAATCGTAATTCTTCATGCCATCACTCGCATCAATTTGGGCAGCGCGCTCGGCGTAAAACTGCTCGGCCGTTAAAACGACAGCTGCTTCGATCTCGATATCTTTAACCGGAGCAGCTAGTAACTGCTTAGCAAAGGTTGTGCGGGTGTCTTTTACGCGCAATTCAATCATTAGGTTGGTCTCACTAACTACGCGACCAATTAATTCTCTGCCGTTGTTCAGCAAAACACGTTGTGCTGTAACCATTGGCATTACTGTTTCATTCACATAACCGAACACTTCGTGCAAGCGTTCTGATTCGCCTGGGAAGAGGTCTGTCCAAACTAGGTTTAAGCGCCCACCATCGGTTGCAGCCAGAAAATCAAAACCATCTAGGTTTTGATTTTCAATAGTGCCTATAAGAACTCGGCCGTCGCGCAGGCGCACGACTTCGTCACTTTGTTGGGCAGGTAACATCAAGCTACCGAGGATTAAGAGGAATGCGTTTATCATTATTGTTGCAGTTGGATGCTGATTGGGACGTGTCGAGTAATCACTAATGAGACCCTCGATAATACCCTTTCTGGTGATTTCTTGTAGAAGCGTAATTGAGCGCGTCGGAATTCCGGATTGCCACCTGATGGCTCAACCCATAGTTCATATTTGTATGCTGGGGCCAGCGGCACCACCTGATCTACAAATGTATTCAGCGTATAGGTGCTAGTTTTGCTGTCGTAGCTAAAGGCCTTGCGCTGAATTTCGGCAACTAGCGGTTCGATTGCGGGAGCCAATTCGGCATTGACACGGGCTTGTTGTTCGAAGTTTCCACCTACGTGGAACAAGCCAAGCAAGGCAGTGATGCCAAACATGAAAATTGCGATGGCGACAATGACTTCAATAATCGTGAAGCCTGATTGTGTCGAACGTCTCATTGAACGACCCTCCGCCCTTGATTCAGGAATATATGTTGCGAAGCATAGGCCGTTGGGAAGTACACCATCGTCCGCTGATCATGGCTAGAAGCAATGGTTGAGCGCTCGGCGCGAGAACGAAACTTGATGCGCGGAAAGATGCCGCTAACCCCCACCCACTCGTTGCCAACCAAAGCCATGCCTGGCATTTTTAGCGGACCCGTTCCGCGCAGTACCGTAGTTGCTGTCTCGACACCTATAGCTTCGTCTAAGCGTGGTGGTTGCTTTCGAGCATTGCCGGAAATACGCTCGATTTGCAATTCCAAGGAGCTCGGAAAATTAATGCCCGAGTAAGCGTCTGCAGCGAAGCTTGTACTTGAACCGTCAAAGACAAAGCGTAAATCTAAAACCCCATCGACGATAGTGGTCGCATTTTCGCCACGGGCCGTAGCTAAAACCGAGCCTCCTTCGGTAAGGCTGACGGCAGCGCCTTCGATTTGCGCAACACGCACCAACTTGGCAAAACGCGGGCCTAATGCGCGCTCTGGAATGGCTATCCACATGATTTCGATAGCTTGATTACCTGATGAGTCACCCGCTGCCAAACTCGAGCCACTGGCTAAAAAGCGCATACGTGGCAAACGCCATTCGGCAACACCCTCGGCAGCGGGCCGCGCAATATAGTCATCAACAATCATCCATCCGCGGCTCCCAAGGTGCACGGCGCGCAAATCACTCTGCAGGCGTTCAGCGACACTAGCATAAATCAAATCGCCGCGTCCGCGTCGCTCGCCTTGCTGCCATAAACCGACAACCGAGTCGACCACATTAATGACAAAAGTTGAGAGGATGCCTAACAACAGCAAGGCAATCATTATCTCTAGCAAGGTCATGCCACGATTTTGCTGCGAAGGAGTCACTCCACTACCTCACTATCTTTCGTAACAATGGTCTCGGCTAAGTAATCCACCATGATTTCACGGATGCGCGGAGCGCGCGTCCAACCACTAGCATTGAACTCGATGGCGTCAAAGGCTCCGGGTTGCCAGTCGAACATAAATCTAAAATCGATATGGTCACTAAGAATGTTAAGCGGCAACAAATCGCCGGTGTCGGTGAAGCCTTGATTAAATAATTCTAGGTGATGAGTAGTACGCGGATCGTCTTCGAAATCTGCTTCGCCGCTGCGCACCAACAGTTTTACTTCTGCAGAATCGGTAGTGCTGTCTACTTGGTAACCCACCCCCCGCCAGAATGCGTTGGGCTGGGTCATGCTGAATTGATACCAAGCACTCAAGCCACTGTTTGACTGCGGCGTATACAAATCAAGCCAACGAGTCGGGAAGTGGTATGCAATGCTACCTGCGCTATGACTGTCAGCAGAAGTTCCAAAGCGCCCCCGTAAAGTACCCATGCCGGACAATTCGCCAGTGCTTTCGCGAAGTCTTGGCATAGACAGTTCCGAACCGCGACCACGCATTGGTGCGAACAAGAGTTCGGCATCTACAAGCAGCATACCGTATTGTGGCAGCGTAGCTGAATCTTCTAGTTCAAGGTTATACGAGCTTCCTTCCAAGTCACTGTTCAGTGCCGTTGCCAAGCGCCCATCGACAATGCGGACGCGCGCGCCAGATGCGTGACCACGTTGTTCGGTGCCATGCATACCACGGCCGTTCACTGCAATATTAATTTGACCCGAAGCAGTGTCTATACTTGAGTAGCCAATGCGCTCTCCATCTATATCGAGGATGCCTGATGGCGGCAACAACGCAAGGTACTGGCCAGCTGTTGCATTAGGAATGCTAACGCGATAATTATTAAGCGAGAAATCATAAGCGTTTACTTGGAGAATATCATCATTACCTTCGTCAAGGTCTACATCTAGGAAAAAAGATCCACAAGCGAAGAAATCAGTAGGTTCCCCGAAGCCAGAGACAGACTGCACTGCAAATTCATCGACATAGCCGCTAAAGGAAGAACCGGTGCCCGAAGAGTCAACTCCGATGTTAAGCGAAGTAAGCGATTGCGGGCGTTCGAAGTTCGGGAATTTAACCAAGCGGTTATAGCTACGCACATCGAGGCCAGCCATGCTTTGGGATAAAGCGCTTAAGTCGGGCCCCAAGAACGGTAGCCCGGGGAACTCGGAGAAAGCCACATAAGTTGCAATGGGATCACCGCGACCATCTCCGAGACGCCCAGTCGTCGCCCACTGTACTTCAAACCACAACGGATCGGTCACCTCATCGGCTTGCATGATTGCTACACGGTCAAGGCGTCCGACAAAACCGTAACCAGGTTCGGAATACAAATTAGCCGAACCGAAAGAGCGCAAGGTTTTAAATACCGGAATCGCCTTTTCACCTGCTTCGTGCGCATGGTCAAACGTGCCGTTCACACCGCGGAATGAGAAGCGCTCTTCCATGAACTCAATGAAATCGGCTTTTTCCTCTTTCTCGCCAATTGTGCTGCGCAATGCGTAAAGTGGCATTTCGGCGTATGGATCTTGCTCGATTATTGCAGATTGACTTTCCGGCGAAGGAACATCGTTAGAAGAGCCACTACGGGGGGGCCCCCCTGGGCCGCCGTCGATTGTTTCTTCCGATGAGACCGAGGCAATGACCGCACGAGTAGCCTCCCAACTATCACGAACAAAATTGCCGTCGATGATGTTGTCATAACGTATCCATTCAGTACTTCCTGGATCGCCGTCTGCCGCAAGCTGAACAAAGCCAACCTCTTCTTCAGTAACGGGCTGCATATAAGTCAAATCGCTAGCGCCGGCCGCGCGCACGCTAATCGGCATGATGTATACATTGTGAGGCACCGATTCGTTGGCTGGCAAACCTGCAGCACCAATTGTTATGTAATCCTCGAACTCCATTACAAAGGTGGTACCCGTGGGACTGAACCATTGCTCGGGTGCGGACTCAAAGCCTGGCGTAACTACGTTTCTTTCTGAGATTGTCAGAATAGAATCGGAGCGGCCAGAGTACTTAATAACCTCCATCCCCGCAATGCGCGATTCGTCCTCGATATTGATGAGGCTATTACCGTCAAGATCCCATATTAAACCGGCAGCGCTACCCTGCCAAATCACAGCATAGCCACCATCACTCTGAAAGGACTCAGCGAAGAACATATCCTCCGAAGCCTGCTCGCAAGCGACTAACTCGATGTCTCCGAGATAGGTACTACTAATTCCCTTACCCAGCGGGAACGGGACAACACCAAGTTCGCGAATGGTAGTAATATCTTCAATTCCGGTAACGCAGTTCGCTATGGACCATGGGCCAATGCTGCCACTCAAGACTGAACCTCCAGGCGGAATGTCACCAAGTAGGATTGACGAGTATCCGTAAATCTCAACACCTGCACCTTCTGGATGAGAACTGTCCAGCGTCAAAGCCAACACATCTGTTGCTTCGCGCGCTGCGCGTCCGCCGATATACATATTGCTATCGCGTGTCGGGATAAACGATGTCTCAGTTTTAGCAGAATACTCAATAACTTCATTACCAATACGAATCGCCCCACGACTCGGGAAGCCGGCGGTTGATTCAACGTATATCTCTCCAGATAAATCACCTGGAGCGTAAGGCCCGACAGCCTGCGCCAAGTGCGTGAAGCCGTCGATATCGCCACGCGGCACCCCATCAAGGAACACTTGGAATCCGCGCGCGGACTCATTGCGAAGCAGCACGGATAAATGGAACCAACGACCGTCGACATCGAATTCGGTAGGGTCGATGCGCACAGTGATGCATTCGTCAAGCGCGTCGATGTCGAAGAAATCTTCGCCATGAGTTCCGTAGCAACGCACGAGCAATTCGCCCTGCTCGAAACTGGCAGTGATGCGATTACGGTCGGTGTAGTCCGATGTGTAATCGAACAACGTCGAGTCCGCTAAAGAGTTGGCGAAGAACCATCCCTGAATGTGCAGCGGGTCGTTGTTGCTGGTCAAGCCGTCACCGACGCCCCAGTCGCCAGTAGTCGTAAACAAGGGGCCACGCGAGTCGAACTCGTAGCCTAGCGGTGACTCGGTATAATCAAAGTGATCCATTACACCCCTACCACCATAAGGAGCCCGGTCGGCGTCGCGCGCCGGAGTTGGAATAATTGCGGAGAGCTCTGGCTCTGGATCGGGTGAGGTCCGCGACAAATCTTGAATAGTTCCAAAACGCTTGGAAATCGACGGCGTCGGGTCGGAGAACTGTGTAGCGTAAGATCCTAAATCACTAGGTAAGGTACTGACACCGTGCATGCCGCGCTGCCACGACGCAAAATCCTCGAAGCGCAATTGGTTGTGAGCGATTTCAAGCAACTGCCCCGGAGGTGCGACTTGCAAAACCTGTTCAGCCGAGGAGCGCGCCAAAGTGCGCCCAATACGCGAACGCACTGCTGCATTTACACGCTGTTCAAAGACTAAACCCGCACGGTACCCATAGCCTGTGGTCGACTGACGCAACCAAGCGTGGTTAGGGTCGACACCATTTAAGTAAACAGCCCAACTATCGACATCGGTGATACCACCTTCGACAGCCAATGGATGCAGCACGCGCTGCCACAAGTCATCAGGGCCTTTCAATGGGCGCTGCTGAAGGACTCGCTGCGTAATACGTGTTGCCTCCGCCGGTGTCACCCAGTCGCGATTACGATTACCGGTATAACGAAACGATGAAGCCACGCCCATGGTGCGAAACTGTAGACCCGTGAACAAAGCTTGCAAGACCTCTGGACGACAGCCGTTAATATCGATGGGTTCGCGTGACCTTGGCATTACCCGAGTGTCAAAAGCGGCGAAGCCTTCCGGCACAGGGCTTGCCAATTGCATGTTGCCTCCGCCACTGGCCATAACAAGTGATTCGAAGGAGTCACCATAGTGGTTTTCAAGACGCACTACAGTACCGGCGTTAACCATGTACGGACTATCAATGGAAATCACATCGGGTTGCTCGATGTCTATTTCGCGATTCATAAATGATGCGGGTTGCCACCATGCAGCACCGTAAACACCACTATTCAGGCAAGTGAGTTCTTCTAAATAGTCGCGATCGGCTTGCGGCAATAGATTCTCGGGATTACCAAAATCAAACTCGAGCGCATCGGCATAAAACTCAGGTGGAGCAAAGCCGTCAACTCCGATATTCGACAAGGATATGGATTGCACTCGCGGGTCGGTAACAAAACGTCCTTCGCGGAAACGAATAGTATCGACATCCTCGGGCGGTTCGAGAGCACCCTCTACCTTCAAAAAGGTATTGGCATTCTTATCGCCATATACAATCCAGGCACCCGAGATCAACAACATGCCGCTGTCGGGGAATCCCATCGTTGAAGTAACCGGCAGCTGCGTTTCAGCGTGACTGACGTCAGATGTCAAGAAACACGGGTGCACCACGTTTTGCAAAAGCATTGTTGGCGCAGTCGACAAAGAAATTTTTGACTGCATGTTTTCAATCTCTACGCCCCAGGATTCGCGCGTCCGGCTAAAGCTCTCACCGATGCTTTGCGGCAAAGGACCGAGCAAACTGCCGTTCCACTCGTCGGCAGAATCGTATAGCGGCGTGATGTCTACAGCCGGATGAGTTTTTACTTGCTCAAAAGCAATATAGTTAGATGCCGACTGTACTGCGACTCGCGCTTGCACACGAAACAGCGCCTCGTTTGACGAGTCCGAGCGAAGGCGGCTCGCAAATAAGAAAGGAACTCCGAGAGAGAACAACAAAGCCAATGACAGCAATACGATTACCAACGCGGCGCCACTTTGCACTAAACGTGATGAACTACGGACAGGCATCAACTTCATTCGGCCACCTCTTGGGAAAAGCGACCAATAATAAAGTTGGAAAGCAGTTCGCCGAAAGTTTCTACACGCACCAAAACATTCTCGCTGTGTGAGTCGTCGAGAGCACCGAAGCGATTAAACACAATCGTTGGGCTCGACAAGATCATTTGCACATCGCCCGGCACAACAGGCCCAAGTTCCGCTTGTAATGCTTGCACATAAAACTCGTCAATCTTGCCATACCATGCTCTATCGATGTCACCAAAGAAGGGTGCGTCTTGAGAGGCTGACAAATACTTCGGCAAAATTGTTGATGCCACTTGCTTACCATCGATTTGCAACTGACATTGACCATTAGCCGCAATCAATCGCAAGTGCTGCCAACGCAAATCCCGTAATGCTGCCGGCGGACTATCAATCGTGATGTTACTAAAGAATTCGCCATCACCAGCGCGCACTTGGCACTGCAACACACCATTGCGTAACTGCTTGATACTTACAACTCCGGGCCAGGTCAACATATTACCCTCAGCCACGTCGGCAGGAAAGCAATCGAAGTCAATGACGAAACCGTTGCTCAAGTTTGGGGTGCCGCGACCATTAACAATTCCCACTCCGCCTTCACTAAGATCGAGGCAAGCCCCGAGGCGGCCTGCGACCTGCAACTGCGATTGACCAGAGAGGAGCACTTGCTCACGAACAGCAGCCGCATCTTCGAAGCTCGCTTCAAACACATTACGGAAAACCATGCGTTGCCAACGCGGAGACTCTTCTTCCGTTTCGGCGCGCAAGCTTACCACTACATTTTGGTTAGACGCCCGTGCCCTATCCCGACTAGACTCAATAAAGTTTTCAACAGCAGCTTGCATGCTTGAGCGGCCCGGTTCGATGCGGTCAAAGCCTGACATACCAACACCAGCAACAATGCCTATCAACACCATCACCACCATGAGCTCTAACAAGGTGAATGCTGCTGAAAAGGGCTGTGGGCGCACGCTATTGTTTGAAGGAATAGATATCGTCGTCGGTACCAAACTCGCCGTCAGGACCCGCTGACACTAATTGAAATGAATTTGGCGCTGAATATGAATCGGTCTTAGGATTACGGTGAGGTACGACTTCGTTCTCGTCTCCATACGCGATATCGCGCATTACAGTAGTTACGCGACGATCACCATAATGCAAACTATCAAAATAAACAATTGGGTTGCCCCACGCATCGCCTATCTCAAACAGGTCACGAGTACCTAACATGGTTAGATTGCGCGTCGCCTCATCATTATCGGTATTCACCAACCACTCTTCGCTCGGACGCTGCCCCGCATATTCCGCATCAAACAATGCCAAGAATAAAGCCTCGGAACGATTATTAAGACCATTTAAGGCCAAACCCGTTGGCAAGTAATCCGTCGGGTACTCACCTTCAGTAGTACGGTAAGATTCAATAGCGGCGCTGATCGAATCTAAACGAGATTTAGCCGCCCTAACTTTCGCTTGCGCGGGAAGACCACTAATTTTAGGGAAAAGAGCAGCAGCCAAAATTCCGATGATGACAAGCACCACCATCATCTCCATTAAGGTAAAACCAGATTGTGTTTTCATTATAATTGTGCGTAAATCAGTTCAACATTATCGAGACTGATATCTACAGGTAAAGCGTGAGCCGTTTTAGCGAAGAACGAAGACGCCATTCTCCCTGTCGGATTGCGTAGCCCCACCGCTTCTTCTGAGTAAACCACAGTATTGTTGACCTTTACAGTCAACACCGGTTGCTTTGGCTCGCGATCGAGACTAAAGCTAACCTTCATCGGGATATTCGGTGCAATGTTCACTCCGAGGTTGCTTGATTCTGAACGTGTGCCGCGACTAACCGTGTAACTTAGGTCTCCCTCGCGGTTACGCTCTATTTCAAAGGACCAGTTCTTCTTAGAGCGGTTCATTAATGCGATGGCCACACCGGCGCTACCGCGATGTTCGTTAGCAATACTTAATTCGGCAGCAAAGCTACGGAATGCAATACCGGGTACGGAGCGAGAAACCGAAGTTCGTGCAGCAGCTGCATGCGACCCCTTAATGACTAATGACTGATTAGTATGGCGTGGCGAAATTCCAGCGCGAGCACCATCTTGTAGATCCCATCCTGGGCGCAGGCGCTCGGCACTAAAGTCATCTACCCAACGGCGCAACCTATCGTGCTCTTGCATGCGCGCTTGCCACAACGATGCGTAAAGATATTGTTCATTTTCGAGCTCGTCACGCAAGGCATCTTGCAAGTATGAAAATTCGGCAACCGCTACATCAAGTTCGCCCGTAGCGTACATAGCGATTGCCCGTGCATTACGCGCGGCATGCAACTTGTCATCTAGGGAAAGAGCGTAATCGAAAGACGACAAGGCCTCATCGTACTTTGACAAGCTCAACAAATTCATTCCCTGGCGCAGATACACATTGGCCCAGGCAGCAGCTCGAGCAGCAGATTTGGTTTGCTCAGAAAGTTGCAGATCTATCCGCGTGAATGCCACGTTCGCCTGCCCATACTCGTCCTGATCAATCAGTACCGAAGCATAAGCCGCGAGTATTGCCGCACTATTGGGATTATCCTCAACCAAAGACTTATATTCTGCTTTGGCGGACAGGCTTCCATTTCTAGCTGCCCTAAAAGCCTGCAAGCAACGAGCATAGACATGGTTCGGCGATTGCTCTAAGGCGGCGGACAATGCGCTTTCAGCAGCAATGGTGTCCTGTGCTACATCTGCGTAGAAAGCCAGTGCCGCAAGATAATCGGCGGCGGCCAGCGGTTGAGCCGCGACGGCAGCATTCAAGTCGGCGATCACTTCACCGATATCTCCGCCATTAGCACCCGTAGTAATGGCGCGTAAGTAAAGTAATTGCGGCGTGGCTCCGACATTAAGAATAGCTTCTCCTGCCGTCATCTGAGCAGCTGCAAAATCTCCACTTAAATACTGAGCAGCCACCAAGCCAGCCTCTGCACGAGCAACAAAGTCAGATTTGCCTGCTGCTAACTCAATAACATTTTGATACTGTTCTGCAGCAGCTGTCCAATCTGATTGGGCAAGCATCGACAGCCCTAGGCTGAGTCCGTTCTCTAAAGCGATCTCGTTACTGCGGTTAGCCTGCTTATTAAGAGCACGTTGAAGATTTTCGCGAGCAGCAGAGTACGAGCCTTCCAGCAACAGAGCGTGCCCCAAGGCCATCGGTGCATAGGAGGTACCATCAGAAACATCCATGGCTAACTCAAACTGCTGACGAGCGGCGACATGCAAGTTTAATTTCTGCAAGATTATTCCCATCGCAACCCGTGGTGCTGACATATGAGCAAAACGCCCGGACGTCAAACCGCTTTCGAGAAGCTCATTCGCAAACTCCCCCGCAACCTCAACCCCTACCATTAAAGAATAAATCGTAAAGGCTTGGTCGTAATCTAAAGTTGCTTCATGCGTCTTCGCAACAGTCAGCCAGTTTTGACCATCATCAGGCCCTAATTTCGACGAACGCATCGCCAAATCTTTAGCGTAGTCAAACGCAATGGGCTCAGACATACCATTCGATAATAGCCAATCAATAAACACCGCGACTTGTGAAAGCGAGCCGGCGGACATGCTCCTTAATTGCGCACGGTAGTCTAGCTCTATTTTATTGTACAGATTCTCAGCGAAACCGAATGACTGATACTCGTCTTCGAGATACGGAAGAACGCTATAGCGCGCACGACTACTATTGACATCGTATTGAACGAACTCGATTGTGTCACCCGTTTTTAGTTCGTAACGATTTTCATTAACGATTTGGCCATAAAGAGTCGTCACGGCATTTAAACGAATATGGTCGAACTCAGCGCGATACCGCGTAGTAGGGTCTATCTCTATTTCATCGTCAAAAGCTACACCGCTATCATCGGTAATTTCTTCATCACCGGAGCTCAAAGCAGAGCCCACGGAACCGGACAAAGCGATCGGGCGGACGAACAAGCTTAAACTATGCACATGCGAACCCGGATTTGGCGAAGGTGGCGGCAGCAACACCGACTGCCCAGGCAATGGCGGAAAAGGAATCGTCAAGGCTGGCAACGGCTGGTCAGCAGAAGGGCGCAAGAATAAATCTCGCTGATGCTTATCTATTGCGATGCCTTCAACTAAATCTGCCGCACCCTGCGCTGTCAACTCGAGAGGCTTAGCTCGCGGACGCACACGACTGCTGCTCACTTCTTCCGAAAGTAGCGACGAAACTTTTAGTGCCAGAATCGCCAGCACAATAATAAAAACGATGGGTTCTCTTTTCATTATTCGAGCTCCTTTGTGATTTGAGGCAGAACGGCAATCTCGAAATCGACAACGATACGCTGCTCATTCTTCTTCTGATTTGGCGGTAGAACCTCGAGAGAGACAACACCTAGAGAGTTGCCACCCTGCTGACTGATCATCATTGCACGCAGGAATGAGGTAACCGAAACGCGTATAAAGGTTATTTCTAAGCTCAGCGGAGTTATCAGCAATGGAGAAGCTTTCTTACCACTACGCACCCTGCGCTGTTGAGAAATACGAATCTTATCTATCTCGCTAGCGCCATTATCGATGGCCAAATGCACCACACGGTCGATTACATCTAACGC
>CAXGOF010000011.1:0-18554 GCA_964011335.1 uncultured bacterium | reverse complement strand
AACCTCACGCCAAACATTGACACCCTTGCGCAGGAAGGCATGGCCTTTGATCGCTGCTACGTGGCCAACTCTATCTGCGGCCCATCCCGAGCAACGCTTCTTACTGGCAAGCACAGTCACATGAACGGCAAGTATGACAATGGTGGTGACTTTAACCACAATCAGCCTCAGTTCCAAAAGACACTTCAGGAAAACGGTTACCAAACGGCTATGATCGGTAAGATTCACCTTCGTGGTAATATGCAGGGCTTTAACTATTGGGAAGTTTTACCTGGTCAGGGGAAATACTGGAATCCAGAGTTTATTACCGAAGAAGGAAAGACAGCGTACCCGGGTGAGCACTCGACCGACGTTATTACCGACCGTGCGCTGAATTGGCTGAAGAACGGTAGAGACAAAGACAAACCCTTCATGGCGATGGTGCACTACAAAGCTCCGCACCGCCGTTGGCATCCTACCGAGCGTTGGAAGGAAAAGTTCAAAGACCGGATATTCCTAGAGCCTGACACCCTTTTTGACAGTTACGAAGGAAGGGGTAGCGCAGCGCATAATCAAGATATGTCAATTGAAAAAACCATGGACATGATTTTGGATGTTAAGTCGAACCAACCGGAACGACAAGCGGAGTTAGCCAAGATCAATCCAAACGACACGAAGGGGCTCATCCGACTTAAGTACCAGTGGTATATGCGGGATTATCTAGCCTGTATTGCAGGTGTGGACGAAAACGTTGGCCGTATCTTGAAGTATCTAAAAGATAACGGACTTGATAAAAATACCGTGGTCATGTACTCGTCGGATCAAGGTTTCTACCTCGGTGAGCATGGCTGGTTTGACAAACGTTTCATGTACAAAGAGTCGTTTCGGACTCCGTTATTGGCACGCTGGCCGGGAGTGATAACACCTGGATCACGCAATGATGACTTGGTACAGAATATTGATTTTGCCGAAACCTTTTTGGATATAGCAGGTGTTCCTTTTCCTGAAGATATGCAGGGCGAGACGCTTGTCCCTCTTATGCAAGGCGTAACTCCGAAGAACTGGAGAGAGTCGCTTTACTACCACTACTATGAATATCCTGGCGTGCATTCGGTACGCCGTCACGAGGGGGTAGAGACCAAGCGTTACAAACTGATTCGCTTCTATGGAGAAGACGTGCCGGGAGGCGAGGAGTGGGAACTTTATGACCACGAGAAAGATCCTGACGAGATGAAGAGCATCTATAACGACACCGTACAAAAAGAACGCATCGAGGAAATGAAAGAAGAGCTACAACGTCTACGGAAGTACTACAGAGTCCCCAAAGAGCAGTAATAGACAAAAGAAGATAGCAGCCTCTACTTTACACAGTAAAGAATTTGGATTAAGCGTTCAGGCCGCCCCCTCTGGTCGCTTCGCCCAAGTATCCTTGTCATATGAGTCAACGCCCCATCGACACATTATGTGTAGCCCTGCAGGCTGAACTTGACAGCGACCCCAGTGGGGGAGGAATCCCCTCCCTCTTAAGCGCCTATCAGGCAAAGCACAGCGACTGGAATGACTGGGCTATGTGGTCGGAAGGGCGTTATACCCGCAACCTCGTTTCCCGGCGAGACTCTTTCGAATTACTGCTTCTTTGCTGGAACCCCGGTACTCAGAGCCCGATTCACGACCACGCGGGCCAGAATTGCTGGATGGCAGTTTTAGAGGGTGAACTGGAAGAGGTCTACTATAGCGAGCCAAAAGACGCGGATGACAGCGCTCAAGTATTTGTCGCGAAGGGCCGCGTGCAGTCCTATGCCGAGGGTGAAGTCGCTGCCATCGATGATTCGATTGCTTACCATCTGACTCGGCCCGCCGGAGCCGCCCGAGCTGTATCTATGCACCTTTACGCCAAGGCCATCGATAGTTGCAGAACCTTTTGTCCAGAAACGGGCCCATCCGAAGAGATGGCGCTTAGCTATCACTCGGTGCGGGGCGAACTAGTGGGTGATACTTCTGCGGAAACGATTCGTAACCGTTTCAGCTTGTCTGGAAGCGGCGCAAAGTATTAATTTGCGAGGCTATTCTTCCTCTTGTTCTTCGGCATACCCAAGCTCTGCAAGACGGTTCATGTAAGCTCGGTCGCCTCCTCCGCCAGAACGTAGCTTGGCCAGGATTCCCTCCGGCAAAACACGAGTTCCATACCCCTCGAAGTGACGCACAGGATAAGACTTTAGAAAATCGTCCTCCAATATGGAAACCGGGACCTGCCCTGGCATATTCCCCGCAATCGGTAATCCACTGACATGTAAAACCAAGGGCAGGACGTCATAGATATCAGAAACGTCTGCTTGAAATCCCTGCTTGATGCCAGGCCCAGCAGCAATTAAGACCCCATTGGGGCGATGGTTACCGGAATAACCCTCGTGCGCAACGTCGCCCGAACCGGAAGGTGCATTGCCTTGCTCTGCCCAGGCGCCACCTCCATGGTCGGAAACAACGATGATGGTGGTGTTGTCGTCAGCCATCTCCAAAAGTTGGCCTACGATACGGTCGGCGTTGCGATAGACGCTTGGAATGGCATCGCCAAGACGTTCGACAGCTCCAGCATCGACCCCCTGAAAGGCTTCCGGTTCGTAGTATTTCCACAACCTATGCTGGGCGGTGTCCGTGGATGGAAAGTAAAAGCAGGAAAGATCTGGCAATTCTTGCTGTACCTCTTTGCGCTCACGTAACATCTCAACCGCAACGTCGGCGAAAAAGTTATCCCTTGCTAGGTCGGATGATTGGCTTGCAATAAGATGATGTTCCCAATAGCGAGCATCTGTTTTCTCGAACTCTTCCTCATAGTTTGGAAGGAACTCAAAACCGAAGACCTCCTTCGCCGTTTCACGATATAACCCCTCGCGATACCACTCAGCCTGAAATTTTCCCGCCATGATGGTGTCCAATATTTCTTGCTGAGCCGCAAGTGCCTCTGGCTCTTCGGCGAAGGTTTCTTGAAAATTGGGATCGAAAACTTTGCCGAGTTTACTCTTCGCCACCGCGACAAAATCTCGGTAATACCAGGAATGTTGAAGCTCTAAGTCTTCTGGCCAAGTGGTAGCACGAACATCATAGTGAGCGCGATCACTAACAATGCTGCAATGGTTGGTGTCAAAAGCAGGCCAAGTATCAACCCAGCCGACAACGAGACTGTCGTCGTTAAAAGAACTAAATAACTCCCAAGCGCGGCGCTCTTTAGCGTCCGTGCTGTAAATAGGCTTGTCTGTCGCTCCTAGCAAGCGAGCAACAAAACTAGGAAACGGCAAACGAAAAGGAATCGGCTCGTCCAGAAATGGGAGCTTTGTTTGGTAAAAATCCCAAACTTTATGATCACGAGGACGTGTTCCAGAAATAATCGTCTCCCATATCACAGGCGTACGCATCCCCTGAGAGGCACTATTCGCAAAGGGCATATTGGGGGCCATTTCGGACATAAGGGTGGCATGCGAACCACGTTCCATCAGGTGTGCGAGGTTGGGCAATTCACCTTTGGCAATGAGTTTGTCGATAACATCAAACGTGGCTCCGTCCAAACCAATCAGAAATACTTCGTGGTCATCACGCTGTTCGCGGTTAACAGAAGCTGGGTCAAAATCGGGGTGTATGGAAGTAGAGCTCACCGTGACGACACCAGGTGCCAGAAAAAAGCTAATCACAACACCCAAGCTCTGTTTCCATTTTAAGGTCCAGCCCTGACGACTGAGGACAAAAGAAAAAGCTGCTGCAACAATCACCCATAACAAAAGAAGCAAAAGGTGTTTCGGATGGCTACTGCTAAATGGCTGCAGCATCACGATGGTAGTTAGACCACCAAGGGCAGCAAGAGGCATAAACCAAGCGACAGCACTACCTGCACGAGCCGGGGTCATCATCTTTAATCCTAAAAGCCCGGTAGCCCATCGGACTAGGCACACCACAAAAAAAGTGACCGGGAGCGCTAGTAAAAACAAAACCACGGAAAAAACTGTGGCATCTCGAAAGGAGCTAAATGCTGCCATTCGGAATGCCACCAAGAGGGCAAATCCACAGCTCAACGCAGCAGCCCCAGTCACGGATTGCAGGATAGCTTCCAGTGCTCTCTGAATAATAGGGCCAGGGTTCTGTCTTTCGCTCATGGTTAGATTCTATCCTGTATTCGCTATGTCGAGTAGTCGTAAAAGCTAATTCGAGGAGATAGCGTCATCTTTACATCATGTTTCGTACCGCTGCTTTGGTAGTTTGATCGAGTTGATAATTCCTTGCCCCCCAGCAAGACTCCTAAACATTTTCCCATGAGTAATTCTAATACTTGGTTATTTGTGTAAGAATACCGGCAGTCAACCGTACTAGTTATTTGTCTGCTGAGCAGGCGCCGCAATTTACTGATGAACGATACCGAGCAAAAGCGCATACTTGATGAATGGCTGCATACCCACCGAGGGTTGCTGTTTAAAGCGCTGCGAGCCTTTGCATTCAGTGCGCATGACCAAGATGACCTTTTCCAAGAGATAGCCTTCCAACTATGGCAGTCCATCCCTAATTTTAAAGGGGACTCCTCGGCTTCGACTTGGGTTTATCGAGTGGCGTTGTACTCGGCCATCAAATGGTCACAAAAAGAGCGGCGGCGCAACGCTAAGCATGAAGACTTAGATGTGGCGAGCCATATTCCACGCAATCAAGCGTCAGACGATGACCCACGTGTCGCTTGGCTTTACCAACAAATCGGCCAACTCGCACCCATCGACCGGTCTTTGATTTTGTTGCAACTAGAAGGCCTCAGTTATCAAGAGATGTCGGAAGCGCTAGGTATTAGCGAAAGTAATGTTGGCGTGAAAATCAATCGTATCAAAAATAAAATGTCCCAGCAGTCTGCCGCGGACCAATCAGCAAGGAGACAGGAAAATGGAATTTGAAGAAATGCAAGTTATTTGGGACTCTCAACGAGAGCAGGAAATGTATGCGATAGATGTCGATGCCATGCATCGTAAAATCAAACGCAAAGCGCGCCAAGTTGAGCGAAATATGAGTCTCAATGAAATAGGCTTGATGGTGATTTGCGTCTTCATCTCACTCGCTTGCTTGCGCGATCCAGTGATAGAGCAAACTGATTATCACAAGATTTTTGGCTCTGTCGTCATGCTCTGCGTTGCAGCTTGGATGCTAATGAAACGTTTAGCCAGGCTTAAGATGCGCAGCCAGTTCGACTCCACATTGACCGGAGACCTCGATCGAGCAATTGCCGAATCCAAAGCGCAGCTGACTTTGGCCAGAACTTTTCACCTGTGGTTTGTGTTGCCGGCAGTATCGATTGTGCTGGTCAACACCATGGCTAAATCCGAACCTTTGCTAGAAGTCTTTGCTAGTACTCTTGGAGTGTTTCTCAGCATAGCGTTGGCAATCGCTGTCGTGCATCTGGGCATCCGCTGTTCTCAGGTTCCTGAGCAACGCGACCTACAAGCTCTGCGCGATACATTAACCAAAGAAGGTTAGTGCTTCTGCTTTTGCTGCAACCACTCTTCGAAAGCGGAAAGATTAGTGATTGGAGTGACCCCGTTAATCGGTTTTCGGCGTAGCATCCCAGCGCCTCCCGCAATTAACGGTGTGTTCGTGTGTAGGGAATTACGCTAACATGCCGGATCTCTTAGCGTATCTATTACAATCGGGCGCTGTGCCCTTGTAAAACTAATGAGCTTACCCATATCGCAGATTTTCTTGAGCCTGATAGCCCTCTCCGTGCTTCTAGCTCTCTCATGGTTGTACCTCTTGAGGAAGCGACAGTTAGGGCATGTCGACTTGCTTTGGGCGATGGCTATTGCCGGGCAGGCTATTTGTTACGCCTCTTTGGCGGACGGTTGGTGGGTGCGGCGTCTCATGGTTGCTTTTATGGCCTCTATCTGGGCGTTCCGCCTGGGCTTCCATCTCGCCAAGCGCTTGGGCCGTGACGGTGAAGATGGTCGCTACCTTGCAATGGAGGCGGCAGCGGGTACGCGTGCGCCGATTTTCTTCTTCGGCTTTTTTCAATTACAGGCTCTAGCTGCTTGGTTGTTCGCTATTCCCTTCGTCACTTTAGTACAGGATGTAGAACCAGGCTGGGGCACTTGGGAAGTCGTGGCTTTGGTGCTTTGGCTAGTGAGTTTGTTCGGCAACGGCCTTGCTGATCGACAGCTTGACCGTTGGCGCAGTAATCCAATTCACAAGGGCAAGACCTGTCGCGCAGGTCTCTGGAATTGGTCGCGTCACCCAAACTACTTCTTTGAATGGTTGCTTTGGTGTGCCTATCCAGTGGCGGCCATCGGCACTCCATACCTACTCATCAACATCGGAATAGCCGCTTTGATGCTGGTGATGGTAACTAAGGTTTCAGGAATCCCGTTCACTGAAAAACAAGCGCTACGTAGTCGCGGCGACGATTATCGCGCTTACCAAGAATCCACTTCGTCATTCTTCTTGCTCCCTCCACGCCATGTCACTGACCATCCAAGCAGCTGAACGCTCGTTACTTCCAGATTCAGTGATTCGCTGGGGAATCCGCGCTCTTCTCAGAAAGCGCTTAAGTAATCTGTATGACCAAGTTCAGGAAAGGGGAGATGCCATGCTCTCAGAGTGGTTGTTGGAAATGAGTTCCAGTCCCATTGCGATAGGAACTGGTGCAGCCAATGAGCAGCATTACGAGGTCCCTGCAGAATTCTATGCATTGTGCTTAGGTGACCATCTCAAATACTCTTCGTGCTATTGGGATGAAGGTGTAGACCATTTGAGTCAGGCTGAAGAAAGCATGCTTGCGCTCACCTGCAAGCGTGCGCAACTTCGGGACGGGCAATCCATTCTTGAATTGGGCTGTGGGTGGGGAAGTCTTAGCTTATGGATGGCCAAGTGTTATCCCAGCAGTCAAATACTGTCGGTCTCTAACTCCGCGAGTCAACGAGAATTTATTCTCGAGCAGGCAAAGCAACGTGGAATAACAAACCTAAGAGTCGAAACTATGGACATGAACGACTTCAATCCGCAGGAGCGTTTCGACCGGGTGGTTTCGGTAGAAATGATTGAGCACATGCGTAATTGGGAGAAATTACTCACCCGTATTTACAGTTGGTTAAAACCTGAAGGGCGCCTGTTCCTGCACTTTTTTTCGCATCGTGAAAGATCATATCCATTCGAGGACAGTACAAACCAAGATTGGATGGCGCGCAACTTCTTCACAGGAGGCATGATGCCGCAACACACATTGCCCATGCACCTGCAAACTTCTTTCGACGTAGTTTCCGATTGGCCTGAATCTGGAGTTCACTATCAACGAACTGCTGAGGCATGGCTGGAAAACTTAGATAGAAACCGCGCGGAAGCCGTTCGTGTCTTACAAAGTGCTGGCTCTCTAGGGCAAAAGGATGCGGAGCGTCAAGTGCAGCGTTGGCGAATGTTCTTTCTGGCTTGCTCTGAGTTATTTGGGTATCGCCAAGGCAGTGAATGGTTGGTATCACATTACTTACTCGCGCCAACTTCACCGGGAGCCGTATCGTGAAAAAAATCCTTGCGACTATTGCTGTTTGGTTTGATTCGTGGAAAGCTACGGAAAGTGAGGATGACCGTATCGATTGGGTGCGCGTCCTTCCTTTCGTAGTAATGCATTTGGCTTGCTTGGCAACCTTTGTTGTTGGAGTCAGCCCCGCAGCAGTAATCATTGCAGTTGCGTTGTACGCATTACGTATGTTTGCTATTACGGCGTTCTACCACCGCTACTTCTCTCATCGAAGTTTTGTTACCTCTAGGCCTATTCAATTCTTGTTCGCTGCCCTTGGCGCTAGCTCCGTTCAGCGAGGTCCACTTTGGTGGGCGGCTCACCACCGTCGCCATCACCGCTATAGTGACGAAAGTCAAGATAGCCACAGCCCGCGGCATGGATTCTGGCACAGCCATCTTGGCTGGTTCTTGAACCGTCGTAACTTGCGCACACGCACAGAAGAAGTGAATGAGCTACTTCGCTATCCGGAGTTGGTTTGGCTAGACCGATTCGACCTGGTCGTGCCTATTCTTCTTGCTTGTCTTTGCTTGCTTGCGGGCACACTCATGGAGGTTTTTGCACCAGGTTTAGGAGCTACTGGCCCGCAGGTTTTGGTGTGGGGATTCTTCGTGAGCACCGTGATTCTATATCACGCCACCTTCACTATAAACTCCCTAGCTCATCGACTGGGCAGCCAGCGTTTTTCCACACGCGACGATAGTCGCAATAATTTCTTTTTAGCTTTGCTTACCTTCGGCGAAGGGTGGCATAACAATCATCATCGCTACCCAGGGTCAGTACGGCAAGGTTTTCGATGGTGGGAAATAGATATGACTTACTATTTGCTTCGGATGATGGCTAGTGTTGGCTTGGTTTGGGATTTACGTGGTGTCCCTGAGCGTTTACGGGGGAAGCAGCGATGAAGGTGGCGGTCATCGGTAGCGGCATTTCTGGCTTGACCGCTGCATGGATGCTCCAAACTCAACATGAAGTTAGCCTTTTTGAGGCGGATGCACGTCTTGGTGGTCATACCCATACCGTGAAAGTTGCTGCTGGTACGCAAGGTGAAGAACTTCCAGTGGACACAGGATTCATCGTTTTTAATCGACATACCTACCCAATCTTCTGTCGCTTGCTTGAGAAGTTGAAGGTGGATGCTCAAAACTCTGATATGGGTTTCAGCGTTCAAGTGCAAGTAAACAGGGTGGCTTACCATGGACGCGGTTTTTGGGGTTTGTTCGCTCAACCGAGGAACTTATTGCGCCCGGCACACTGGCGCATGTTGCGTGACTTGTTGCGTTTCTATCGCGAGGCACCAGCACTTCTTGAAAGCGACGACTCACCGACGCTTGGCGAATATCTACAGGAGAACAATTACAGCAAAGTGTTCCTTGAGGAGCACTTGTCGCCGATGGCGGCAGCGGTTTGGTCTACGGACCCCGCCGACATTCTCAACTTCCCAGCACGTACCTTAGTTCAATTTTTTCAAAATCATGGGTTTTTAGATGTAAAACATCGTCCACAGTGGCTTACAGTGCAAGGCGGCAGTCGCACTTATGTCGACGCCTTGTTCGCCGAGCTCCGCGGCCCAGTGTTCTTATCTACCGCAGTGCTTGGCCTGCGCCGCGAAGGAGGAAAGGTTTGGCTAAGAACTGCCGATGATGAGCAGTGCTTTGATCAAGTAGTTGTTGCGACTCACGGTGACATTGCCTTGAGTATGCTGGCCGACGCTACTGCATTGGAGCAGGATGTCCTTGCTCCTTTTGCTTTTCAAGCTAACGATGTTGTCTTGCATCAAGATCCTGGTTTGATGCCAAAAGAACAGCGCATTTGGTCGGCATGGAATTACTTCGTTCCAACACGAGGCGCAGTGCGCGCCACAGTAACTTACTGGATGAACCGTTTACAAAATATCCGCAGCGCTAAACCACTATTTGTTACACTGAATCGCTCTGAGGAAATTGAGTCGGGCAAAGTGATTAGCAAGTTCTCTTACGAGCATCCGATTTTCAGTGCAGCTGCAGTGGCGTCGCAAGCCCGGCATGCGGAAATCAGTGGTGTCGATGGCATCCACTTTTGTGGTGCTTACTGGCGTAATGGCTTTCACGAAGATGGCGCTTGGTCGGCACTTCGAGTTGCTCAGGCATTGGGTGTCAGTGAGGATGTTTTGGCATGAAATCTATGGCACACAGTCGCCTGTTCGATGGCACGGTGCGGCATCGTCGCCATGGAGACCGCGCGCATGAATTTAAGTATTCCTTAAATCTTGTTCTACTCGATCTGGATGAGTTAGATGACTTGCCTTCGCGCCTTCCGTGGGGTGGCAAGCGCTGGGCCCCACGTTCGTTCCGTCGCTCGGATTATTTTGGTGCACAAGATGTCGACCTTAAGGACGCGGTGCGTGATCGAGTTTTTAGAGAGTTAGACTTCCGACCTGAGGGAAAGGTCTTGTTGCTCACTCAGTTGCGTAGCTTCGGTTACTTATTTAATCCTGTCAGCTTTTATCTATGTCACGACAACAACAATCAACTTGTGGCGGTTGTCGCTGAAATCACTAATACCCCGTGGTTCGAGCGGCATGCATACACCTTGGATGCACGCAGCAAATCCCCTCAAGAGCATCACTCGTGGAGTTTTGAGAAGAACTTCCATGTCTCCCCATTTCATGGCATGGACCACTCATATCACTGGCGAATGCAGTTGCACAAAGATGGCTTAGTCGTCTCCATGGTCAACGAACGGAAGGGAGACCGCGTTTTTGACGTCACTTTGGACGGTAGTTTTCAGAGCTTGAATCGCTGTGGAGTTGCGCGTCAAGTGCAACGCAGCCCATTCCAAAGTCAGCGATTGCATTTTGCAATCTATTGGCACGCACTGCGCTTGTTCTTGAAACGCGCCACTTTTCATCGCCACCCACGTAAGGTGGCAGTATCAATTGCAAACACAAAAAAAAAGGACCATGTCAACACCCACTCGTCATAAGTCCAATTCGCAGCCGCTTGCCGCAGAAACAGTTACCGCAAAATCTCGTTCTATGAGCTCTAGCACTTGGAAGGTACGCACTGCGCGGCGTCTCGTGCTTCGCTCGATTGGTCGCATCACAAAAGGTGAACTGCGACTGGTTGAGGCACTAGATGATAATAGTAAGAGCGATCCCGCGGTCTGGCTGTTTGGGAAGCCGAGTGAAGATGCTCTGCATGCCGAGATTACTGTCCTCGATTCGCGCTTCTGGCTTTGCATGGTGACTGGCGGGTCTTTGGGTGCTGCTGAAGCTTACGCCGAGGGTTGGTGGCGTACCAATAATCTAACAGCGACCATTCGTTTGTTCGCGCGCAACCGCGATGTGTTGCAGTATATTGATGGAGGACTGGCAAAGTGGGGTGCGCCACTACTGCGACGCTTACATCGAGCTAACCGCAATACTTTGCAGGGTGCGAAACGAAATATCGAAGCGCATTACGATCTCAGCAATGAGTTCTTTTCTTTGTTCCTGGACCCGACCATGACTTACAGCTGTGGTTTGTTTGACGCGCAGAGTACAACTTTGGAGCAAGCCCAAATTGCTAAAATCGACCACTTGTGTCGCAAGCTTGAGTTGGGGCCTGACACACACCTCTTGGAAGTGGGCACTGGATGGGGTGCTTTCGCTCTCTATGCGGCTCGTGAATATGGTTGCCGCGTCACCACGACTACGATTTCCACGGAACAGTACGCTTGGGCTAAAAAGGTGATTGCTTCAGCTGGTCTTGAGGATCGCGTGGAACTTCTGCTAGAAGACTACCGTTCCCTAGAGGGCAAGTACGACCGCGTGGTATCCGTAGAAATGATCGAAGCCGTCGGGGCAGATTTCCTTGGTGAATACTTCTTCACACTTGGTAACTTATTAAAGCCAGGTGGAATGGCAGCGGTACAGGCTATCACTATTCAAGACCAAGATTTTGAAAGCGCGAGTCGCCGCATCGATTTTATTAAGCGTTATATTTTCCCGGGATCTTGCATCCCTTCAGTGACCGCCATGTGTCAAGCGATGACTAGCGACAGTGATTTGAAACTGGTTCACCTAGAGGACTTTACCCCGCATTACGCGACAACCCTTGATCGTTGGTCAGTGGCGCTACAAGCACAGCATGATGAGGCGCGTGCGATGGGGCTTGATGATCATTTTTTACGCACCTGGGAATACTACTTTCGCTATTGCGAGGGTGGCTTCGTGGAACGGCATATCGGCCTGGTCCAAATGATGCTTGCAAAACCCAAATGATTAAACCCAGAAATGCCGGTTAGCTAGGCACGGCAGCTAGCAGCGGAATGCGTTCGCGTTTAGAAACCACTACGCCGCCTGGGGCTTCAACGGTAATGGCAAACTGGAAGGCTTCTTTGACATTAATTTTAGGATCAATTGCAACGATGACTTCATCGAAGCCGGCGGGGATATCGAAGACACCGCCATCCACCGGGTAATTGGTATCGGTCTTGTCATCGAAGATCCATAGCTGATATTGGCTTTGGCTAGCATCGTTCGCAGCCAAACCGCGAAAGCGCATGTAGCCGCGTTGCTCGCTATCAGACCACAAGAGTTCGCCACTGGCACCTATTGATGCAGGGTCTTCTAGGACCGTCCAGTCTAGGCGCAACAAATCACTCGGGGCTTCTGCAACTAGCTCTTGCAACATCTCCTCTCCGCTTAGAACGCTAGTCGCAGAAAAGCGCGGCTGCCAACCAAAGATCGCAATGATCCCGGCTGCGGCAGTTAAGAGCCATGGCAGGCGGTTGGCGCGCTGTTCTGAGCCAGGGCCAGGCAAGGCTTCGAAGGAGCGACTAGCAAAGTGCTCAGCCGCTTGCTCTTGCAGTTGCATTTGCAAGTTAGCCGGCATCGATTCGACTTCAGTATCGTGATTTACAAAGACAACCGAAGCACTAGCAGCCGTTTGCTCGGCATGCGCGATGAGCGCGTCCGTTTCAGTGCCCGCAAGTTCCTCGAGCTCGCGAATTTCATCCGCAAGCAGCGCGCGCAGCATCGACTCGGAGAGCAACTCGTCGAGTCGGTTCGTAGGCTTGGATGAGGAAGGGTTCATGACAGTGTCGGCACAGATGCCGAGGAAATGGTCACACTTTGGCGAATTTTATCAAGGCCGCGGTGAATCAGTGACTTGGCAGTTCCGAGTGGAATATCCATGCGTGTGCTAACTTCGTTATGTGTGAGACCATGGTAAAGCGCGAGTTCGACGGCGTCCCGAGTTTGCGATGGCAAGGTTGCGATTAATTGTTTGGCGTGTTCAAGATCTTCGCGGCTGGCAAGTTCTTGTTCTGGCGACGAGTCAGTGGACTGTGGTTCTTCGATAAGAGCGTGATGTTCTTGTCTTCGTGCTTGACGACGCACTCGATCAATGAGGCGTCGGCGTGTTAGTGTGGCAATGAAGGCGATTTCGCTGCCCTTGTCGGGATCGAAGCGTTGCGCCACTTTCCAAATCTCTAGAAATATTTCCTGGGCCGCATCTTCTGCTGCCCCACGATCGCGCAAGAAGCGCTTCGCAAGTGACCATACAAGACCGCTATAGCGATCGATACAATCAGTAACTGCTTGGTTGTCGCCTAGTGCGACTAGAGGAAGGAGAGGTGAATCCACCGGAGTGGGGCTTGCGGCCTAATCTGCTGGTAAAGAGGTTGCTGTCCGACAGCCGGAATGAACCAACCGTCGAACAGCTTTTCCATTCTATTAAGGCAAGAGGACAGTGTCAATAACGTGAATGACACCGTTAGAAGTTTCGATATCGGACTTAACAATCTTGGCACCGTTCACGAGAAAACGATCTCCCAGGAAGCGGAAGCGTAGTTCGCCACCTTGTAAAGTCGCAGCCGACTCAGACTTGATTGCCATGCCAGCGTAGATTCGGCCTGGCACTACGTGGTAGGTAAGGATATCAGTCAACATTTGACGGTTTTCCTTCTTTAGAAGATTCTCAACAGTGCCTTCAGGGAGAGCTGCAAAAGCTGTATCAGTAGGTGCGAAGACGGTGAAAGGTCCATCGCCTTTCAGTGCTTCAACCAAGTTTGCTGCACCAAGTGCGGCGGCGAGGGTTTTGAAATCACCCGCTGCAACAGCAGTGTCGATGATGTCATTACTGTTCGGAAGCATGACTGCATCAATGACATGAATGATGCCGTTGCTGCACTCGATGTCTGTAGTAATAATTTTCGCACCAGCAAGGTAGGCACCGTTTTCCTTCATCATGAAGTTCAAGCGCTGGCCATTCAGTCCGGTAAGGAAGTCAGACTTGACGACATCTCCGGCCATGATGCTACCAGGGACCACGTGGTAAGTAAGGATGTTCTGCAACATGCCCTTTGCTCCAGGCTCCAAGAGAGAAGCGACAGTGCCTTCAGGTAGTGCCGCGAATGCAGCATCAGTCGGCGCAAAAACGGTAAAAGGACCGTCTCCTGAGAGGGCAGTCGTTAGGTCTGCTGCACCCAATGCTGCTTCTAGAGTGGTGAAGACACCGGCAGCTTGAGCAGTTTCGAGGATGGAAGACTTCGCGAGCGCGGGCGACTCCTGCATATAAGAGGTTGTTATAGCTTGAGCAGTGTTCACGGTAGCCTTAGCGGTTTCGGTGGCGTCGCATTGAGCAGACAGAGGTGCCACACATAATGCAGCAATTGTAATTAGGATGAGTTGTTTCATATAGACTAGTTCGTAAGATTTACACTTGTGGATGCAAAAGTTTTTAAATATTTTAAAATTATTGTCTTTGTCCAGGCTCATGGCGTAGGCGGCCAGCCCCAATAAACAGCCTGAAAGGAGAGGCGGAACTGTGAAAAGGATGATAAAGTAAATTAGCCCTCAGGAAGTAAACTTGTCCCTTCTAACGCTAATTCTTGCACTGTCGCAATGTGCAAACATCAATGGTGACGTCATTTTTCATGACTTGTCGCCAGCGTACTGCGCTCCATTAGAGCCCCAAGTAAACGGCAATGTGACCTTACGCTTACGCGCTGCTGCTTCTGATTTGTCCGCAGCTAGTGTGCGCGTATGGAATACCGGCATGAATGGTGGCTCTGGCGGGGAATTTTATGTTCCGATGTATGTCGAGACTCAGTCTGGCCCGAATAATCAATTTGATATATGGCGTGCTGACTTTAATGTCGGAGACGCCCATCTATGGTACCGATTTAAATTAGAAGACAATGGCTGCGTTGATTGGTACCAAACTACCGGAGTACTCGATAACGTTGATTTATCGATACCAGACTTTCAAATTCATCCCGGCTTTGAAGGACCGGCTTGGGCCCGGGGCGCGGTCGGCTATCAGATTTTCCCAGACCGCTTCTTCAATGGTACGACAACTAACGATCCTGTTTCAAATCAGTGGGATTATCCGTTGCCAGGCTATGGCATCACTTTCCATAACAATTGGCTGGACTCACCACAAGACAGTTCGGATTTTTTCGGCGGCGACTTGTACGGCATTTACAAACGTACCGATTATTTGAAGTGGCTAGGCATTGAATTTATTTACCTCAATCCTATTTTTGAATCACGCTCCAACCATCGCTACGACGCGACAAGTTACGACAACATCGACCCGATGCTGGGTAGCAATGCCGACTTTGATTTATTCATTACGGCGCTCAACCGCAAAGGCATCCGCATCATCCTTGATGGGGTGCTTAATCATTGCTCATCTTGGAGTGACTGGTTTGATCGCTACGAGACGAGCACTACGCTTGGTGCTCATGAAGACCCGGCAGTATCGCTCTACGGTGATTGGTTTACCTTTACCGCTGGCTTTGATCATCTGGCACAACCAGATAATTATTGTTCGTGGCATGGCTATGACACTTTACCGAAATTGAATTACGGTAACCAGCAAGTGCGCGATAAAATGGTGCGCTCACCGAATAGTGTATTGCGAAAATGGCTAGCTAAAGGCATCAGTGGATGGCGTCTTGATGCTGCTGAAGATGTTGGCCCCGGATGCGCTGGAGGCGATCATAGTGTGTGGCAAGAGATGCGTGATTGTCTAAAGGCAGACGATTCGCAGGCGCTGTTAATCCTTGAAGAGTGGGGCAATGCTCAACCTTGGTTGGAGGGCGACCAGTTTGACGGCGTCATGAACTTTGATGGCTTCTTATTTCCGACTCAAGAATACTCACTCTATTCACACACCTCTACCCAAGATTATGCAAATGGTTTGCTCCGTGCCATTCGCGCATATCCAGCGACTGCTAATCATTCCTCTTGGAATCAACTTGGCAATCATGATTTGTCACGCGCTCTTACGCGTGCAGGTGGTGATTTCTCAAGACTGCGCGAAGCCATTTTTATGCAGATGTGTTTACCGGGCTCGCCGGTGCTTTATTACGGCGATGAAATCGGAATGCAGGGCGGTGCCGATCCGGATAACCGCCGTACTCTTAACTGGAACATTGCAACCTGGGACATCCCGACTTTGCGGCTTACGCGGAAACTGATTGCTCTGCGCAAACAGCATCATGCCTTACGCGAAGGCAGCTTCGACCCTTACTGGATGCATCACAGTGGCCGCGTTTTAGTATTTGCGCGTGAGCATCCACAAGGTAATCTGCTGGCTGTTTCTAGTAACGGCTGGCAAAGTTTAAGTACTTCGATTCCGGTTGACCGTTACTATGCGGACGGCGCCGTTTTGGTCGATTTGTTGACGGGCGATAGCATAACTGTGGCAAATGGCCATCTTGATATGAGTGGTAGCGATCAAATTACAGCACATCAGGGCCGACTGTATAAAGAACTTTAATAAATCGTCGCGGATTGTGGGAATCTGCTGAAGTGATAAATAGTGCGGCATGTATGGTTCCATCCAAGGCACAGCCGGTAGCGACGCTTTTTCTGTAGATTAGATCGAGCTAGGTGGTGACCCTTCTTTGAGTTTAGAAGATGGCGAGTAGTTTCTAATACTAGAAGTGAAAGCCTAAACCAATGTATCCGATTGTGCTCTTAAATGAGTATTCGTAATCTCCAATTAACCCAGAGTTACGGCTTTGGTGACTTCCAATCGTCCAAATAGTCTCGCGAAATAACGATGCCTCTATGGAGAAACTTTCGTTAAGCGCAAAGTTCACTCCGCCACCGATTGCCCAGCCAGGGCCATTCTCTAGATCAAGCTCTAGCTCAGGGTGCGTGAAGTTTAGAGTGTAGATGCCTTCGGCCGCAATAAATGCAGTAAGCGCGCGATTACCAAAGTAGCGGCGCACGCCGGCGTGAATCTGATTACCGTTAATGGACTCTGTGTCAGATTCGCCAACGGTGTATTCACGCTTGTGAATCGAGAATACGGTAGTCAGTTGGTCTTTCAATACTCGTTCGATCTCGATTGCGGCCGACGACGTGTCAAACAGCTCAGTGTCGGCGGTGCTATCTATGCTTAGCGTCGTTTCAAGCATGTCGGCCGCAGCTAGTGCAGAATTTTTTAGCTTTAGCGTATAAAAGCCACGCACGGATTGTGTCTTAACCGACGAATAGGGGGGGATTGCGCCACAGGAAACACCCATGGCGACCACTAAAAATAAAAGGATTACTCGAGTACTGCGCATATCTACAGCATAACGAGGCGTCACGTATATTCCCAAGCTATTGAATGATTAGCACCAACGGCTTAGTCGTACGAATCACGGTATTGTCGCGAATCGCGCCTTGCAGGAAGAAATGGCGTCCTGAAAGAGTAGGGTTATACGGGATAGTTCGAGTTATGGTATGTTGAGTTTTGCTCGAGCCATAATTTATTAAGCTAGGCCCTATCAAGAAATCCACACCGTTGAATGTCGTGGCGATGGCAGATGATGCTCCAATAATCCAAACCATCTCTCGTGGGTTGCCATTAAGGTCAATGGTGACCGTATCACCAAGGCTCGGCGCAGAGTTATTAATCGATAAACTGCCATCATGGTCAAAACGATCCGTGAACGAAGGCAATTGGTCAAAAACCATGACGCGTTCATTGGCTTGATCTGTGACGTAAAGCTTGTCGGAAGCGAATACTGCAGCGTTAGGCATGCCGGCGAATGTGAATTCTCCAAAATACTCTTCATTGACGGCATCGAAGAACACAACAGTTCCGGTCGCTAGCTCACACATTGCAAGTAGAGTCGCGTCGTCACTGGTTGCGAGCGAGTAGCCGTTGTGACCGTGCGCATCAATCGCGCGTACCGGGGTGCCATTGTCATCGGTGATATATAGCATGCCATCGAAATCGAGTCCTGTCATGAAAGCACCATTGATTGCTGGAGTTATGTCAGAGGCAGAAGGGTAGGTGCCTAGATTCTCTTGTGTCACATAATTTATTTGTCTTCCGGTGCTAGTTCCGAACATTTCTTGAGCGTAAACGCCACCTGTCGCGCCACTCCATGTCGAGTTGTATTCGGTAGTGGTGACTAGTAGCTTAGAGGACTTTACTGCCATGCGCCCAATAGATTTATAGTTGGTCGTAAACCCATAACTGGGTGCCAGGGTACGCGTTGTTGCATCAATGGCATACACTTCACCGCTGCCATCTATTGTGCCAATAAAGTAATGTCCGTCATGGTAAGTAATGCCGAACGGATAGCAGCTACCGATGCCAAAAGGGTCGGGTAGCTGTAGTGTAGAAAGGACACTGTTTGAACTGTCAAAGAAAGTGACGGATCCTGAGGTAGAGTTCGTTACCGCACCGTCGCCAGTTGTTGAGTCGAAAGCGATGTCTTCGGGAAACAAACCAACGGGTATAGTGGCCACAACCAAATCAGTTGTAGGGTCAATGACTGCGACTACATTATTGTTGGCGGCAAAGCTGCCGGCGATAGCAACGTAGAGCAAGCCATTAGCTTTGTTGTATGACGCTCCGAATGGTTTGCTGGTGGTACTAGGGTCTCCTAGCCCAGACAAATCAATTTCGTGTTTAAAGGTTTGTGCGCTCGCGCTAACACAGGAAATAATTACTGCACTTAAGCAGCTCAGCAAACGTTTGTTCATTTTTTCTCCTCTGGGGGAATCGCCCAGATCGACAGTGTTAAGGTGTATGTGTTTGGTTTTCTGGCTTAGCTTACGCATTACAGTGGCGAA
>CAXGOF010000010.1:0-18564 GCA_964011335.1 uncultured bacterium | reverse complement strand
GGTATCGAAAAGTTCACCTTAAAAGGCAACCTAGAGGCGAACCTGTTTGCGACTGAAGAGATCTTTCCCGAACTCATCAACCCCGTGCAACTAGGCGTAGATCCAAGTGGCCGGTTATGGGCAGCAGCATGGACGACTTACCCTAAATGGCAGCCGTCCAAAAAAATGGACGATCGTTTATTGATTCTTCCTGACGAGAACCGTGACGGCGTCGCCGATAAATGCATCACATTCGCTTACGTGCACAATCCAACTGGATTTGAATTCTGGAATGGTGGCGTTGTTGTGGCATCTGCTCCTGACATTTTGTTTTTGAAAGACACCGACGGCGACGACGTCGCTGACTTACGCATGGTGTTAATGAGCGGCATTGATTCTGGCGATACTCACCATGCTGCCAACAACTTTACCATTGGCCCAGATGGTTTTCTTTACTATCAGCGTGGCGTGTTTTTAGTGTCCAATGTCGAAAGTCCATGGGAGACTAATCAAGAAGATCATGCGTCCGGGATGTACCGCTTCAACCCGCGCACTTACGAATTTAGCTTTCACGCACACAACAGCCCTAACCCTCACGGCATCAGCTTTGATGAATGGGGTTACCACTACGCCACCGATGCTACGGGTGGTGCTGCCTACCAAGTACGCCCAACGGGTGATGGTAATTTCAAAATGCGCAAGCTGTTGCAGCACACGGTGCGTCCGGTGCCGAGTTCAACAATTTTATCTAGTGAGCATTTCCCTGAAGAAATGCAGGGTAACTTTTTGATCGCCAACTCAATCGCATTTTTAGGCTTGAAGCAATATGCACTTGACCGTGATTCAGCAACCGGCGACGTTAGTGGCACGGATGTTGGAAACCTAATGTTTTCTGCCGACCCTAACTTTCGACCTACAGATATTGAATTCGGGGACGATGGCGCCATGTACGTGTCGGACTGGGCCAACGCCATCATTGGTCACATGCAACATAATGTGCGTGACCCAGCACGCGATCACAAACACGGGCGTATCTATCGCTACTCCTACCCCGATCGTGAACTGTCCGCTCATGTCGATGTCGTTGGACAACCGATTGATGTATTACTTAACAACTTATTGCACCCTGTAAACAATGTGCGGCAGCGCACTCGCGCCGAGCTTTCGACACGCGACAGCACTGAGGTAATAAACACCCTACGCCAATGGCTTCATCAATTCGATCACAGCAAGGCTGAAGATGCTCGCGCTTTACTCGAAGGCTTATGGCTGCATCAATCTCACAACATAAAGAATATAGAGCTGCTTGAAAGCTTACTAAACTCACCAGAGCCACACGCTAGAATTGCTGCTGCCACCGTGAAGCAATTTTGGGATAACAACAAATCGAATCCTGTAGAAATTGAAGTGCCAGATGTTACGCAAATTACCGCACCTCCCGGAGTCACTGTCATAAGTACCATCGTCGAAGAAATGGCTTACGACATCACCGAGCTACACTTCGCCCCTGGCGAAGAAGTGGAACTGTGGTTATTTAACAACGATTATATGCCGCATAACTTAATAATCGGAATGCCCGGATCTACCGCCGAGCTAGGTAAAGCCGCCGCCGCCATGGGTGCAGAAGGCTTCGCCAAAGGCTTCATTCCGGATAATGACAAGGTGATTGCCGCTACTCCCTTGGTAAACACTGGCGAGACTTTCAAGCTTAAATTCACCATGCCTGAAGAGCCCGGAGAGTACATCTTTGTCTGTACCTTCCCGGGACATTGGATGCGCATGCAAGGCAAGATTATTTGCGAGTAAAATCGACAACGAAAGTTAGAGCGAACGAGCCGATTGCTCTAGTGTCTCGAACACTAGGTGATCGGCATGCTTCGCTTTAACGATTGACAGCGCTTCAATAACGCGACCAATGTACGTCGCGGCTGTTTCTTGATGAAAGCCGATGTGCACATATAAATGGTCGTCGCCGAGCTTAGCCACAGCATTTGAAATGTGCCCGGCCATTTGCTCCGCAGTCACATAATCAGCCAATGCCCCGGTATCCGGAATTTCTAGAACGTCACCGGCGGGCGTCGAGATATAAAACGGCTGAGTCTCGGCGGTGACATCCGGCCAGATATCGCGAATCATTTGTGGCAACGCGAATTGAGCGATTTTAGTGTGCCACTTTGTATCGGTGGCGGACGAGTCAATCACAAAACCTTCGCGGCGAATGGCCTCAAGTACTCGCGGGCCTGCGAGCCATGCTCCGGCGCGAAAGGAGTTGCTTAAGACAAAACCGTTGGCGCCCAAAACTGCTTTGGAATGAGCGACTAGTTTTTGGAATTCGTCTATGGTGTATGCTTCGACTGAAACGTCGTGCCCTGGGTCTGGCCAGTTCTTGCGCTCAGGCCGTTCGACCCCCCAGATTGTCGGCTTGCTGCGAAAAGTAACGCCCGCCGCTTCAACCATGGATTTCCAGGGGTGGATATGCAAGCCGAGTTCATCATGCGGTTGCAACGCTTGGCGGATACGCATGCTCACTTGTGCGGCATCGGCATCGGCCTTATCAAAGTAGGCCGCGTTGATGAACTGAGTTAACGGAATCTCAGGGTGCGCGGCACGGAAGTCGGCGAATACTGCAAGGTTTTCATCGGACAAATCCCGCCCCTCCCAGTCAACGCTGACACTGACGTGCACACGCGGTTCAGTATCTTGAAGAGTGGCGCCGGAGCAAGCAGCGAAGGCACAAGGAGCAAACAGGATTGTTCTGCGAATCATGCGCTTAATTATAGTATGCTTTGCACATGCAAAGCTAGCGAGAGATTCGCTCGTTACTTAGTGTAGATTAACCCTCCATCCTTTAGCGTGTTTTCGCAATCGCCTCACCACTTTAATGCCGCTACTGATAATGAACGTTGCGAACATCGCTGGCACACAGCAAAGGTAAAAAGCATAGAAGTGAAGTTATCGACACTTCGACATTGCCGGCTAACGGTCGCCACTTTTGCGCATCGACGCGCCACCACTCGTGCCGGTGTTAGAGCTCGTAGCCCCACTAATCGAGCTAGATGAACCGCCGGTTTTCGAGCGACCACTGCCGAGGACCTCAATTGCACCACTATCAACCATTTCTTTAAACGGCGAATACTCGGCGGCTTTATCACTGATTTTAGCAGTGACTGCTAGGCCAAGAAAAAGATTCTTACCACCTGGAAGGGGTACTTTCAGCGGTTTCTTACTTGTATTTTTGATTTCCATGTGATTACTTACACTATGGTAGCAGGGCTAGTGCCCGATTTAATCAGAGTTAAGGTTAGAAATTCTCTAAGAACTCTTCCAACACCTGAAGATTCTTTTCCGCCTCTGGGAAGTGAGGCTGAAAAGCCAAGGCATTCAATAGTGCCTCGCGGGCATTCTGCCAATCTTCTTCGGCAGCACGCGCTAAGCCAAGCAAATACCACGACAAGGCATCGTCAGGAAAATCCAAAACGCATTGTTCCATTACGTTCCGCGCTTCGTTCCTTCGTTGCAGAGAATCCAGTGCAGTAGCTTGCATGTGCCGAGGCGCCGGTGAGTTGGCTTCCCACTTTCCCGCCCACTGCCCAGCCTGCACTGCTTTTTCAAATTGGCCCTGTTGCATCCAAAACTGCGCCTCGCGCATAGCCGAAGCGGGCTGTCCTTGATTGTGAACCAGTGCCTCCCAAAGTGCGACGCCTTGTGGCCAAGAATCCACACTAGGTTTTATCTTTAATGCTAGCTGGCGCCGCACAGCATTGCCCTTCCAACCCGGACGGCTCTCCACTTCTTGTATTGCCCACTCTACCGAACGGTCTTGATGACAGCGGTTGCAGGCATTCGGGGCACCGACACTTTCATTCAACCTAGGATCAGGAATCAAAAATCCATGATCTCTTCGCGGGTGGCGCTGCATATAAGTCGTTGTGGGCATGTGGCAACTCACACATTGACTACCAACAGATTCTGCAGCGTGGCCCGTGTGGGTGCTTACCTGAATCACTGGACCAGGAATTCGCCCCGCGCCAGAATGACAACTTAGGCAAAGCGCATTCCCTTCGGCGGTTAAATTTCCGGTATGAGGGTTATGGCAATCTAAGCATGTGACTCCTGCGGCGTGCATTTTTGATTCGACGAAAGAGCCGTACTCGAAATTCTCTTCCAGGATTTGTCCATCGGCGTACCACGCTTCGCTATGGCTTGGGAGCGCTGGGTGGAAGCTCTCCGAGAACGAATCTCCTGGGGTATGATTACGAAACTCACTGCGCCTTGCATGACAGGGGGCACAACTTTCCACTCCATCTTTGGCCCCAGGAAGTTCTCGCTTCGGATTGTTAATATGCTCACTCGCCGGCCCATGGCAAGCTTCACAGCCCACTCCATATTCTGCGACTTCGGTGTGAAAGGTGTCCGTTTTATTGTCCCAACTGCGACGGACCCCTGTGTTATGGCAAACCGCGCACATGGTATCCCAGTTCATGCCTCGACCCGTCCAGTGACCCCACTCCCCTTCTTTGCGACCGTCAGCAAAAACGTCAAACCATGCACCCGTTTCCGAGTCCTGCGCTAGCTGGTGCACCTGAAGATTTCCGTTGAGCATGACGAGATACTGCACCAAGGGTTCGACACCAAGGCGTCGCAGGGCTGGGAGCCCATCCACAGTAACTTCGCCTTTTTCAAGAGGCACCTCGGCTAGGTCATGATGACTATTGGTCCATTCCTCCCAAATTGATGCATGGCACTCCATACATGTGTGCGAGCCGACATACTGCGCTGCTGGGGAGTGTGCTGGAGAGGAACTTCCACAAGACCATATGAGCCAAGTGGTCAACGTGGCTAAGCAAAAGACTGATGTGGTTTTAATGATGCGCACAATGACATCGTAGAATCTCTGAATAGCTACGGTCAGGTTTCAAGGTGGGAAACTTTTTAGTTAGTCATTGTGACATCCGCGTAGTGGTGTCCCCGGGGTGATTCGAACACCCGGCCTTCGCTTTAGGAAAGCGATGCTCTATCCAGCTGAGCTACAGGGACATCAACCTGCGAACGAGAACTTATTTAGCCTACGCGAGTTACTTTTGAAGCATCTGCCAAGATGCCAAAATCAGTAACCGTCGCATTTGCAAAATTAGGATTAGCGCCAATAGATTTAAAGATGTCAGACTCTTTATAGTCAAGCAAAGCTTGCTCTGATTCCCAAACGTAGACGCCACCGTAAGTATTCGTCTCCGGGTTGGCGAGCCAATGCTTTGAAATCAGACCTGGGAGCCCGGCAAACATTGGAGCAAGCTCATTACAGACGCTCTCGTACTGATCGTGACCCAATTCGTGTAGATTAAAGTTGATGATTAAAACATGCATGGTCATATTCTAACATCAACGGAAAGGGATATGGCTAATATAGTGCAATGACCGAGCGCCACGACCTCCTCGAAAAACACCACTACTACTTTGAAGATACCTTCGCGGCGCGTGTAGTCAGAAAACACTCGTAGCTTTTCCCAAAAACCTTTACCGTCAATGGATGGAAGTTTAACATGACAAAACCAATAACACTTTTCATTTGTGGGATATTAATCTCTCTCAGCGCATGCGCCGCCCCGTTACAGCCGACCTCACAATGGCAAAGTCTCACGCTCGACGATTTCGAAAACGTCAACGGCAGTGACACCACCTGGACGCAACGCGATGACATCATCGTTTGTAGCGGTATCCCTAACGGTGGCGCACGCCTTATCGCTCCAGTCACTAACTTCGAATTAGAACTCGACTGGAAGCACCATGTATATGGCGGCAATGCTGGCGTATTTTTATGGTGCCCAGAATCTGCTTTTACCGATTTACCTCCTGGCACTTTGCCACGCAGCGGAATTGAAGTGCAGGTCCTCGATTTAGGCTACGAAGAAAATTGGTTCAAGCAGCATGGCAAGCAATCGGATTGGTTTACCAGCCACGGCGATGTTTTCCCGGTAGGCGTTTCAACGATGACGGCCACAACGCCGCAAATCACTTACACCTATGCCGACGGTTCAACCGCGGTAGTTGGAAAGCCGAATAGTAGCCGTAGCTTCCCTACACAACGCTTAACGAATGGTGTCGGCGAATGGAATCACTATCGCATTCTTGCGGTAGATGGCACTGTGACTCTGTGGGTAAACGGCGTCGAAGTTAATTCAGGTAGCGACTGTCAGCCCGCACAAGGTTTTCTGGCACTAGAGGCTGAAGGTTCTTTAGTCGAATACCGTGGGCTTAAGATTCGAAGATTACCCTAACACTAATAGCGGCGCGCTTCCAGCCAAGTAAAAGCTTTCGCCACAGCTAAGCGATGTTTGTTATTTACCATCCACGGAGGGTGAATAACCGGGCGGAACGGTGCTTCAAGCACGCACTTTTCGATACCCTCAAACATACGTGTATTGTGCACAAAGCCAATTCCACTGCTGATGGACTCTAAGCTGTTTTCTGGATAAGCGCCCCACGGGGTAACTCCTAGTGCGTAAACCACCGCTGACCAAACATTGATCGCCACCGCGCCGTAACGTAATTTATTGATAGCTTGTTCGTAGGCATCGCCAACAGATTTCTGCGTTGCTGCATCGATGATTATCCCGCAGGATAAATTTCCGAACAAGTGTTGATTACAAAACTCCGTTGCTGAACTTAAAAAATCGGCAGGGGTCTCCACGGCCAGTGGAACTTCAGCGAGCACTCCACACCAAGCCTCGTCAGTAAATGCTATTTGAGTGGCAACATTGGCATCGAGACCGCTGGCTAACACCCAGGGCAGATGACCTTGTGGCACACTGTCGGAACTAACTGCAGCATCGGGATAAGCCACACAAAAATCAGCGTGGCGTTGTTCTGCCCCAGGATAGTAAGCAAAACGCGTCTCTGTTTTTGCAAGTACATGGCGTAATGCGGCTAAGAAATCTTTCCGCTGTGGCCAACCTTTAGCAGTCACCAACACCTTCGCAGCATTGCAATTGAACGACGCATTATTCACTAACATCGACGCCACATTTACCGCTTGGTCACGCAACTGACGCTGACTCCACACACCAGGCACTATCATAATCGGAGTCACGCATCCCAATTCACTGGTGATCGGTTTATCTAGCGCTGGATTTCCGTGCACAATCGCATCATGCACACGACTCGAACCAGTAATGTGCACGGCTGTTGTCTCTGCATCGTGCACCAAGCGCGCGCCGACCTCAGCACCACCATAAGCGATTTCCAATACTTCCGCTTCAATTAATACGCGAAAAGCCCGTTCGTAAATTTCGCCCAAATAGTCATTCACCGGATTCAGTTTCAACACGCATTTATAGTTTCCACAAAAAACTTTATTGAGCACGTCTTGCAATCCGATACTTGAAACGTTGCCGGCGCCAAGCACCACGCAGCGTCCCGCCCATTCGCCGTTACCTTCAAAATAGTTCCGTGCCATGTTCGCGCGAATAGAACTCGGCGATTCCTTTTTAAGAAAACGAATCTCAGCACGGTATCCCGAAAACAAAAGAGGGTCGAGCCATCCGCGTGGAAAAACTTTAGCCACCCAAGAACCGTTACGCTGTTCAAGTTCATCATCGTTTAGCAGAGGAGAATTTGTCTTCGACAAATGCTCGAGCATTTTCTGCAATAAGCCCAAATGGCGCAGCACGCTCATAGGCCCTGCCAGCCACTCTTCAGAAGCAATGGCACTCTTGCTGTCAATTTGTTTCGCGGCGCAACCTGCGGCAACCCATTCCTTCGCGACCGCATAAGTATCGCGACGCATTTGCTGCAGCCAATTAATACGTTGCGCTAATGCGTCTGCAGCAGGTTCCATCATCGCTCTATAATAGCTCTACTTACAAGCATACACATGCAAAATCCCCACCAGCCTGAAACCACCAGCTCCACTGCCTGGGATTGGATTATTGTTGGCTCCGGGTTCGGCGGTAGCGTCGCCGCATTACGCCTCAGCGAAAAAGGCTATCGTGTCTTAGTGCTCGAGCAAGGTAGTCGCTTCCGCCGCAAAGATTTCGCCAAGACAAATTGGAATCTCCGCCGTTGGTTATGGATGCCCGCCCTTGCCTGTCGCGGAATTTTGCGAATGACTTTTTTTCGTCATGTCACCGTATTGTCTGGAGTAGGAGTTGGCGGCGGTTCGCTAGTGTATGCAAATACTTTGCCACAGCCAAAAAATAGTTTCTTTGACGATCCAGCGTGGTCTCATCTGGCAAACTGGAAACAAGAATTACACCCGCACTATAAAACTGCAGAGCAAATGCTCGGCGCGACAAAAGTTCCCTTCAGCACTCCATCCGACGATGCGCTCGGTCAAATAGCCAGCGATCTCGGTTTAAGCGAACAACATTGCCCGGCCAATGTCGGCGTGTTTTTCGGCAACGGTGAAGACGACGGGAAGATGGTCGACGACCCATACTTCAATGGCGCAGGTCCGCCACGTGCCGCTTGTACTAAATGCGGGGCATGCATGGTCGGATGTCGTGTTGGCGCCAAGAACACCCTCGATTACAATTACTTATATATCGCAGAAAAACGCGGCACGATTATCCAGGCAGATACCAAGGTCACCAAGATTCAGCAAATGCCCGACTTGAGTTTTAAGATAGAAGCGAAACAACACCGCAAGCGCAAGCTGCAAGATTTCACCGCAAAACGTGTGGTAATGGCCAGTGGCGTGATCGGTACTTTGAAGCTGCTATTAAGCATGAGCCAACGTGCCGATGGCTTGCCGAAACTTTCGGAGCAACTAGGCAAATCGGTGCGCACTAATAGCGAGAGCCTTACCGGTGTGCAGTCAAGCCAAAGCGACGTTGACCACTCTAAAGGACTAGCGATTGGGTCTATTCTGCACTTAAACGAAACCGCGCACGTCGAAACTGTACGCTATCCTGCTGGCTCTGGGTTTTTCCGCTTGCTGATGGCCCCGCATGCTAGTGCTAAAAAACTCGGCAAACGATTGTGGCTTGTATTACTAGAATTCTGCCTCCACCCGCTCAGATGGGCGCGGGCCTACCTTGTACCTGGCTGGGCAAACCGCACCATCATCATGCTGTATATGGAAAGCCATAGCGAAACGTTACACCTCAAGTTAAACAGACGCAAAAAATTATGCACGTCCATCACTGGCAAAGAAGCGCCGCGTGGGCACATCCCCTTGGCCGATGATTTAAGTGAGCGCATGGCAAAGAAAGTAGATGGCGCCGTCGGCGCACTGTTCAGTCAAACTCTGTTTGCTACACCCACCACCGCACATATTTTAGGTGGATGCGCGATGGCTGAAAATGCTGAAGGTGGCGTCATTGATTTACATCACCAAGCCTTTGGACACCCTGGTTTATACGTCATCGATGGCTCGTCTATTTCGGCCAACCTCGGTGTCAACCCATCGCTCACGATTACTGCAATGGCAGAGCGCGCGATGAGTCACATCGACTAAAGGTTTTCTAAATTGTGTTCAAGGATGGCCTCCCTGATTGCCAGCGACGATTCTATTGCTACCAAGATGTTGCCCATTTCATTGAGATGGACCCCGTCGACAGTTAATATTCCTTTCTCTAGGTTCTTTGGATTGAATACACCGAGATAGTCGACGAATGCCGCACGCAAATCACACAATATCGCCTTTTCCTCTTTGGCTACTTTGCGTGAAATTGCAGCATACTCTTCGAGCATTTCGTCTAAAGGATTTTCTCCCTTTGCCTTTTCACCAATCACTGTTGGTGTTGCAAGGACTACTTTAGAACCCGACTTATGAATGGTTCGGATAATCTTTCTCAAACCTTCGCCGTATGCCTTGATGTCGGTGCCCGACCCCGACTGCGAATGCCAAACATCGTTAATACCGATATATATAAAAACCACAGTCGGATTTTTATCGATGACATCCGTGTCCAATCGCTTCAGTAAATCTGGAACTTTGTGTCCACTGATTCCTGCAGGAATAATGGTAGCACTAGAACTTTCGGACTTAAGTGTGCGACGAATAAAATCGACATAACCTCCTTTCGCATTTCCGGCTTGCGTTATGGAGTCTCCGAAAAAGGCAATCCGCTCATCTTTTATCATGCTGCGAGCGATGAGCTGCGCGGAAGATACTTGCATCTGTTTAGGGTCACGCTTGGCCGGGAAGAACATCTCTGAAAATGCTTGGTGCCGATAAGCTTTATACCACGCGTTGTGGCCGGTGTTAGGAAGTTCAAAATAATCAACTTCCATGCCTAGATTTATGATCCCTTCAATCATCTTGCGCGATCTAAAAGCCGGAACCACTCTGTCATCTTCACCGTGCCATACTTGCAATTTCAGACCTGCAAAGCGGGCAGCATTATTTTCGTCACCACCTCCACAGACGGGGACGGCTGCTGCGAACCAGTAAGGGTGGCGCATTGCCAGATCCCAAGTTCCGTATCCACCCATCGAAAGTCCGGTTAAAGAGATGCGCTCGTGGTCTATAGGGTATTCTGCAACCACCCTTTTAAGCGCGGCAATCGCTCCCTGCATCGGCAGCGTCGCGGTCGACTTATACGGAGTGGATTCCTTGGATGACCAGCTGACGTCTACC
The DNA here is from genome assembly GCA_964011335.1 of uncultured bacterium. Taxonomy (GTDB): domain Bacteria; phylum Planctomycetota; class UBA1135; order UBA1135; family UBA1135; genus JAPKEZ01. The sequence continues at coordinate 8,006 of CAXGOF010000010.1, read as the reverse complement.
CAGGATTGCCTTTGGGGGCATTGGGGTGCAAGCACGAAAGCAGCATGCAAGTTTTGATATTTTGCACTTGCCATGAGCCCTAGGAAATGGCGCTTTTGTTTATCGTTGTCGCGGCCACGTTCTCCCGCACCATGTAAGAACAATATCAAAGGATATGTTTTGCCTTCCACAATATTCTTTGGAGGCAGAAGCACATAAGGATATGTTTTGCCTTTGACGATGACTTCATCCGCTATGTAATCGGATTGTGGTATCGCGTTTTCAAAAGCCATTGCTGAAATTAGAAAAGAGAGAGTGAAACTTATCATAGGTATTTAGCTTAATCGAAATCGTATGCGGGCAAGGTCGTAATCCGATTGTCATCAATCGGGCCACCCACAGTGAAGTGGTAGAAACTCTGCCAATCGTGTGAAACGATTCCGAAGGTCTCGTGCACAGGGTCGTCGAAGTAACAGCCGATGCCAGTGGCGCGAATGCCCGCCTCTTCGGCCTCAAGGTAAAGCAGTTGCCCCACCATACCTGACTCCCAGAACAGGTTACGGTAGAACCCGCTGCCATAGGTCGCCAAGCCGTCTTTGTAATCGGCAATCATCGCTAGGCTGAAGGCACCATCCCCGGCAATCGCCTGCCCACAAGAAACGGTGGCCGCCTGCGCGCGATAGTCGCCCTCTTCGAGGAGATACAAGTGCAGCCCTGGTGGACAGTCCGCTACGCGCTGCCAACAAAATTCTGAACTCATCGCGCTCTTGAGGGCATCGACCTTATCCGAATCTCGGACTAGCGCGTACATGCCAGGTGCTAAGCCGTCCACGCGGTGCACGTAAAGACCGAGGTGAATACGTGGCCGCCAAGGGATTGCGTCCCAGGGCATGCCTTGCCGATCTTGCGTAGGAACTAGTCGCGCGAGCATACCGAAGAATACGTCGTACGAAATCGATGTCAAGCCGTCCATGGCTACTGCACTGCGACGACCAAGAATTGCCGTCTCTGCGCTAAGCAAACCTTGACGAATCGGTGTGCTGAAAAGTTCTTCCTCTGTTGGAAAGGCCGAGAAATCTTCTTCTATAGGCGCGCTTTCTAAACGACGTGTCGCCTCGGCAACGGCGTCAATGATCGGCCACGCCACAGCATGTTCACGGCTCAGTGTATTTGCCTCGCCTTGCCAAGTCAGTCCATCGCCGTGCATCGTCAACGGCTTCGATGCGCTTAGCGGCGATATCGGCAAATCGGGTGAAACCAAAATCAACAAATCGGCTTCCTCGCGTTCTGCCACTGCAAAATCTTCGTCGCGATCAAGCCCAAGCAAGTTAGCGATAGTCTCATCACTAACGCCATCGAGAACGGTCATTTTCCAGCCGAGAGTCGCTGCCGAAATACGTAGGCAAGCAAGCGCGTGGCCGACATCGTGCTGACAGTAACGGAACGCTCGCTCACCGTACTTCCAGGCTTCGCGCCAATGTACTGACGATAGCCCTACCAAGAAAGATCCGTCAGGGAAAGATTCGGTCAGCTCGTTCCAGCGCGGAGCATCGAGCACCGTTCGCCGTTCGAGAGCGTGCTCTTTAGGTGCATAATGATAGACGCCCGCCGCATCGCCGATATCCTCAATCGCCGGCAGGATGGCATAGCCCTCCGTCGGGTGAAGGTTGCCACTTGATGGGTTTGCGCGCAACGGCCACGTGGTCTCACCCGCTTTCTTCCATGCCGTCAACGAAAGCGCATACCGAAAAAAGAGCGATATCGATGCTGATGACAATGACGCCGGCGGTACGCCAGCACTTGTATAGAGTTGCCAATAAGGCAGCGCACATTCGGCTTTAGGCAAAGGAAGGCTAACCAAATCTGCCCCCGCGTAGCGCCGAAACGGATTAGGCTGAGTCGCCCAGTCTAAGCCAAGCGAAGCGGCATAGCGATGGAAGTGATGCTTGGTCCGCTCGTGGTAGCCGGCAACCATCTCGTCGGCAGAAGTCATGATGAGCAACTCAAATGCGATAATCCACCGACATCAAAGAACTCCTGTGGCTTGAGCTTATAGTATTTCTCTTCCATCTCCTGCGACTGTTCAGCGTATGGCTGCGTCATAACTTCCTGAAGCTCTCGAACGAGCGTGTAGTTGCCTGTGCTCGCTTGCTGATACGCCGGCATCACAAGCCACTCGCGCAAACTGTACTTCGGATTGACACTTTTCATCTGGGTAGATATCTCGGCGCTAGTGCTGGCGCTACTGAGGAGTGATTTCCATTTCGTGAACCACTCCGACCAAAGCTTGTCGCTAGCGTCAGTGGAATCCTCGTAGAAACTTTTCTTAAGGGGGACGATGTCGTCAGGCACACTCGAAAGTTCGCGGAAGAAAATAGTGTAATCGACCGTCGTGTCTACCATCAAGGTTTCAAGCTCACTTAACAACTCTGCATCAAAGACATCAAGCCCAAGTTTGGCAGCCCACATCTTTTCCATTTGCGCTTGCATCACTTCCGAAAATTCACTTCGAATCGCATCGAGCTGTAGTAGCGCGTCATGCTCCGACATGAGTAACGGCAGCAACGCCGTACAGAACATGTAGAAATTACGTTCCGCCGCCACCGGTTGGTACAAGAACGCAAAGTGATGCCCGCCGCCCGTCCATGGTTGGTAGTGCCTCTCGAAAGCCTCGCAGAATCCGAATGGGCCGTAGTCGAGTGTGAAACCACCAACCGCGCAGTTGTCACTGTTAAAGTTTCCTTGGCAGTAGCCAACGCGAATCCAGTTTGCGATGAGTGACGTAAGGCGGCTACGGAACTCGCGCGCCAACAACAGCACTTTTTCGGTGGTGCTCAATGTGTTGTCAATGACATCTGCATATTCACGATCGATTACGTGCAACACAATTTTCTCGAGTTCTTCCAGCGCTTGCGGATGCTGCTCATTGCGCGCACGGCGACTAAAAAGTTCGAGTTGACCTACCCGAATGAACGACGGTGCAACGCGCGTCGAGATGGCGACGGGATCAGAAACAAGCATGTCGGGATCCTTTGAGTGCGAACCCTCGGAATACCACGGACGCTTGACCTTCTCGGTCTTCGAAACATACAAACTTAGAGAACGTGACGTCGGCACTTGCAGCGCGTGCATGTGCTCTTGCGCCAAGAACTCGCGCACACTCGAGCGCAGGACCGCCCGGCCATCACCGCCGCGGCAATATGGCGTACGTCCGCCACCCTTCAGCTGCATTTCCCAGCGTTGACCTTTGACAACCGCCTCAAGCACGGAAATGGCACGGCCGTCGCCGTATCCATTACCGGTTTGAAATGGGCACTGCTGATTGTATTCCCTACCGAAAATAGAAAGCGCATATCCACACGCCCAACCGACTTTGCGCAGTGGCTGCGGAACATGTGAGAGGTCGCCGGAGAACATGCGCACGAAGTCATCCAACTGCGCCATGCTGCCATCGAAACCAAGTTCGCAAAAAAGGCTTTTGCTATGCGCGATGTACTCGGGATCTTTTATCGGCGTCGGATTCACCGGGACATAGTGCCCGGTGAATACTTGACGTGGCGCATAGTCAACGCCGTTTCCTGTCGCATCAGGATCGCAATTAAGCGTGTCCATCAACGAGTAGTTGGCCAAGTTTGCGAGATCGGCGAGCGTCGAGATATTAGTCAAGGCTATCTACAACTCCGCAATAACAACTTGCGGGAGGGGTGACATCAGCGTTTATCCAAGCCTTATTGAGACTCGCGGTATAGGCATCAGCTTCCTTAACTTTATCTTGCATGCGCAGAGACTGAGTAATCCCTAGAAGGGACCAGGCATTTTCAGGATGCTCATCGAGATCGACCTCATAAACGCTTTGCGCTTCTGCAGGCTGATCGGCAGCAAGCAAGATAGCTCCTAGCACGTGGCGCACTGGAATCATCCAGCCCGGAGGCTCGGCATAAAGAAGTTGATGCTCTTGATCTACTGCCGTGCGCAATGCATCGAGTGCGGATTCTACTTCACCTTCGCGCCATAAAATTTCGCCTAGGGCAACATTTTCTGCTACCGCGAGGACATCATCCGCCACGGTGTTGCCGATTTTCCAATGGCTCGGGACTTCTTCACGTAGCTCTTTGAAGCGAGCAAACTCTGCTCTCGCTTCATCCTCTCGCAGCAAATTCGCGAATGCAATACTGCGTGTGTAGGCACGCATGGCTCTGCTGACATGGCGATAGTCTTCGTACTCTGGGAAGTCTACTAACTCTTGCCACATGCCAAAGCGCATATAAACATGAAGGCGAACACTGCTCAGCGAGTCAGCCTCTTGCGCGAATGCCTGTAGCATTTCAACCGGTAATTCAGACTCCATTTTCAGGACAGTCGATAAAGCTAATTCTTTTTGTCCGGTCATCATTGCCGCATAAGTCAAAAAATGTATGTTGTGCAAAAAGTAGATTCGATAAAAAGTCGGTGTGCCTACTTGACTGAAATAAGAAGCATCTGCATCAATAGCCCGTTGGTTTGCTGAAACAGCCTCTGCATAACGACCGACATTAACAAAAATATGAGATGGCATGTGCACTAAGTGCCCACTGCCTGGCACCAACGCCTTCAGTCTTTCCGCAGAAGGAATTCCCTTCTCTGGGGTTTTAGAAGCTTCGATCGCATGGATGTAAAAGTGATTTGCTCCTGGATGAAAGTTATTAAGAGCCATGGCATCGTCCAGCACAGATAATAATTCTTCCGTGTTTCCCAGAGGTTCGCCATCAGCACCCCAATAATCCCATCGCTGCATATTCATTAGAGATTCGGCATACATTGCGCCGATATCGGGGTCATCCTGATGTGCATCCCATGCTCTAGACATTGCTTGGCTATAGGACAAATCAATCTCAGTCCGGTCCTCTGGAAGTGGGTAGACCGCGCGGAACGCTGCCGCATCAATCAGAGAAAGTTCAGCAGGAGTCGCATTAGCTTTGAGTCTAATGGCCTCATTAATCGCGACATTAGCATATTGAGCTTCGAGCTCGCTGACGTCGGGGTTATTCACATCGACTCCGTAGGAGTAGGAAATGCCCCACCAAGCCATTGCGCATTCAGGGTCTTCTTGAGCAGCTCGTGCAAAGGCATGAACAGCTGCATCGTGGTTGAATCCGTAGACTAGTTGAATCCCGCGATCAAACCATTTTTGGGCGGCTTCGCTAGTTGTAGATATAGGTTTTTGGTATCCACCGTATCCGGCAAATTCAATGGCACCAGGTGCCAGCTTGTGGACGATATCCTGTGGGCTCACAGCTGGGGCGAGAGGCGCTGGAGGGCTGATACAGGAGGCGGTTGCAACAACAGTGATCATTGCGAGGCTATGAAAAATTTTCAATTTCGATGTATGGGTTGTGGGTTATTAGTACGCCTGAAATTATACGGTGAGCCATTGTACGCATAAGCAGCATTGCGTATCTAATGGCCCGTAATCATATCGAGACCGCTAAAATACTCCCACATGAAAAAAATCATCGGACAACTGCTAATACCTGCTGCGGCATTAGCCACTCTGCTCATGGCAGACATCGCGCCGGGTCACCCTGAGGTAACGCGAATGGCGGCGGTAGCCATCTTGATGGCTGGGTGGTGGATTACAGAAGCCATCCCAATTCCGATTACCTCTTTATTGCCCATCGCGCTGTTTCCGCTGCTTGGCATTCTTGACGGACGCACCACTGCCGCCACCTACTTTAATCATCTGATTTTTCTTTTCATCGGCGGTTTCCTTTTCGCCATCGCCATGCAACGCTGGGATTTGCATCGGCGCATTGCACTACGTATTTTACGTTTCTTGGGAACTCGCCCCACTCGCGTTTTACTCGGGTTCATGTGCTCCACTTGGTTTCTATCAATGTGGATTAGTAACACCGCGGCCACCATGATGATGGTGCCCATGGCAATGGCAATCATCGGGCCATTTCGCGAACATCTCGACAAACAAGAGGCGCGACGCTTCTCAATAGTATTAGTATTGGGCGTTGCATACGCAGCATCTATCGGTGGAATCTCAACACAAATCGGCACTCCGCCCAACATGTCACTAGCGCGTATTCTTGAGATTAACTTCCCAGGCATGGATGAGTTAACATTCGCTTGGTGGTTTCGTTTCGCCTTTCCGTTATCACTAACCTTTATGCTAATCGCATGGTTTGCGTTATTAAAAATCGCGCGCCTCTCAGGCATAAACGCATCAATCGACAAAAACTACTTTCATCTACAATACCAACAACTCGGCAAGGTGACTTATGAGCAACGCGCCATCGGCGGTTTGTTTCTACTGCTCATATTCGGTTGGATGTTCCGCAGTAAATGGTCGCAACTGTTCCCTCATCCAAAATATATTGATGACGGCACCGTCGCCATCATCATCGCTATTTTACTTTTCTTAATCCCGTCAAGGAAAAATCCTGGCGAAAAACTAATGGACTGGACAGCGGCCAAAGAAATTCGTTGGGGGATCATTTTAATGTTTGGTGGAGGCTTCGCCTTGGCGACAGGATTTATTGAATCCGGTTTGTCGGAATCCCTTGGAGAACAACTCACCTCACTGCAAAATGTTCCGCTGTGGATTCTAACCACTATCATCTGCACCGTGATTACTTTTCTGACTGAGCTAACCTCCAATATGGCTACCACCGAAGTGGTTTTGCCGATTCTGGCCGCGATGGCTAAGGCGATCGGTGTCAACCCACTGGTACTCATGATCCCTGCAACATTATCTGCATCTTGCGCGTTTATGCTACCCGTTGCTACAGCGCCAAATGCAATAGCCTTTGGTTCGGGCGAAATAAAGATTAAAGACATGATTCGCTACGGCTTCATCCTTAACATCATTGGCATCGTTTTGATTAGCGCAGCTGCACAGCTACTGCATATTTGATTCCAATAACGTCCTCGTTATTTCGTGATGCCAAGAATAATTCAAACCGCCTTCATCCTATCGTGGGCAAGCTGCGCGCAACTCCCAGGCCCAATTGTCCTCGCCGGCGGAGGGCCTTTTGACGATGCGTTCTTTCGCCGTACTTTACAATTATGCGAGACCGCGCAACCTGCAGTAATCATTTTTCCACAAGCTTCGCAACGCGAAGAAGCCGGTAGCGAATCGTCACAGATTTGGAGCCGTGCGGGCGCAGCATCTACCTTCATTGCTGACTTCCGCTCGACTCAAGGGTGGGATTCCACTCTAGAGCACCTCGCCCAAGCCAATGTCATTTGGTTCACCGGCGGTAGTCAATTACGCTTAGCCGCTGCGATTGAATCCGCCGAATTTCTCCAGCACATCAAAGCACGTTGGCGTGAAGGTGCGGTCATCGGCGGTACTAGCGCCGGAGCCTCAGTCATGGGCGAGATCATGCCGTCAGGCAAAGAACTCTACCGTGGATTCGGGATTTGCAAGAATATCATCGTTGACCAGCACTTCACCGAGCGTAACCGACAGCCCCGCTTACGGCATGCCGTGCGGGTGAATCATGGTCATAGGGGCCTTGGCATATCTGAAGGCACCGCCGTTTTCCTACATGGTCGCCACGCCCGCACATACGGTAGCGGCATGGTGCATGTTTATGAATCGACAGAAGCACTAAGCGTTTTGCCACCGAATTCTGTAGAGGGTTTCTACTAATTATTGACATTCCGATTTAATCGCAGCCACCGTCGGAGACGATTCTGCTCCTAGGCCAACTAGCTGGTGTGCTATTCTTCCTGTGGAATCTAAAGTTGTAATAATGTTCGAATGTGCGAAATTGCCCTTGAGGCCTTTTTTATAACGTACGCCCAAAGCAGCAGCAATACCCCGAACAGCGAAGTCATCGCCATGCAATAAAGTCCACCGCGAGGTATCTAGATTATTTTTTTCAGCGTAGGCTTGTAAAACTTCTGGGGTGTCACGCTCACTGTCCATAGAAACAAGCAACCAACGCACTTCCCCTAATTGTTCGGCAGGTATTTCTTTTTCGATCTCTTTAAGATTGAGCATGGTGCGCGGGCAAGCATATTCGCAATGAGTA
>CAXGOF010000009.1:0-19341 GCA_964011335.1 uncultured bacterium | reverse complement strand
CGACGTTATCGTTAGTATCGAAGGTGTGACTTTGCTCGATGTTGACCCCGGTGCGGCGACAAATCGCACGGTCGTGACTTTCGTCGGCGAGCCACAAGCGGTTATTGATGCAGCGGTGCTGGCCGGACACAAATCTAAGCAGCTGATCGACATGTCTAAGCACAGTGGCGAGCATCCACGCTTCGGCGCCATGGACGTCTGCCCTTTAGTGCCTATCGCTGGCGTAACGATGGGCGAAACAGTTGAGTATGCCCGTGAGTTAGCGAAGCGCCTAGGCGAAGAAGTTGGCTTGAGTATTTACTGTTACGAAAATGCCGCCCTCATTGAAGAGCGCCAGAATCTAGCGGTCGTTCGAAGTGGCGAGTACGAAGCGCTTTGCGCGCGGCTTCAAGATGAATGCTGGCGTCCTGATTTCGGACCCGCTGAATTTCAAAAAACGACGGGGGCCACCGCGGTGGGCGCACGTGACTTTTTAGTGGCCTACAATGTCAACCTAAACACTACTTCGACCCGTCGCGCAAACGCGATTGCTTTCGATGTTCGGGAAAAAGGCCGAATGTCTCGCAAGCCTCACCCGATTACGGGTGACATTCAGCGCGGTGAAGACGGGAGGGTTATTTGGCTGCCAGGTAGCTTGAAGGCCGTAAAGGGCATCGGCTGGTTTATCGAAGAGTTTGGCGTTTGCCAGGTATCGATGAATCTAACTAATGTTTCAATTACTTCCGCGCATGTGGCTTTTGACGAAGTTGTGGCAAAAGCGCAAGAGCGTGGCATTCGCGTCACGGGCTCTGAGTTAGTCGGCCTGATTCCATTACAGGCGATGCTTGATGCTGGACGCTACTTTTTGCGCAAGCAATCACGATCAACAGGTGTTGCCGATGCCGAGTTGATAAAAATAGCGGTTAAATCAATGGGCCTCGACGAATTATATCCGTTTAAGGCAGAAGAGAAGATTATCGAATACGTATTAAAGAGCCAAAACAAGTCTCAGAGCTTGATTGATTTGCCGATGCGCGATTTTTGCGAACTGACTGCATCAGAATTTCCGGCGCCAGGTGGCGGCTCAGTGGCGGCTGCTCTTGGTGCACTAGGCGCGGCCTTGGGCGCAATGGTCGCCAACTTGTCCTCGCACAAAGCAGGTTGGGATGACCGGTGGGAAGAATTCTCTGATTGGGCTGAGCGCGGCAAAAAATGTCATGATGAATTACTGTCGCTAATCGATAAAGACACCGAGGCCTTCAACCAAATCATGGCCACATGGAAACTGCCATCAGGCACCGAAGAAGAAAAAGCCACTAAAGAAATCGCTAGCCAGGAAGCGGTGCTGAATGCGATAGCCACTCCGTTTCGAATCATGGAAGTCGCGGCCGAGAGTTTAGATGTCGCCGCTGCCATGGTGGAGGAAGGACTTCCCGCTTCGCTATCTGACGCCGGAGTTGCAGCACTATGCGCGCGATCAGCTGTGATGGGGGCTTATCTTAATGTAAAAATTAACAGTGGTGACTTGAGTGATGCCCCTCGCCGGAAGAAATTTATCGACGATGGCGCGGCTATTCAGCAGCGTAGCATCGACGCCGAACAGAAAATTCTACGGTTAGTGAATGAGCGCATCTAACTTACCTATACAAACCCGCCTTGAAGAAAATCTCAACGGATTTACTCATGGCGCTGGTTTTTTCTTGTGCTTAATCGCCTCCCCATTCCTGCTGTATCGCGCCTATTTCGCCGAGCCAAATTTATCACTCATCGCCTGTACAATATTTTGTGGGTCACTGTTACTGCAGTACGCGGCTTCAACGGTTTATCACCTTACAAACGTACCGCAACGCAAACTGCGGATGCGCTCGCTAGATCACATTTGCATTTTTGTGCTTATCGGGGGGAGTTACACCCCGTTTGCGCTGGTCTCGCTGCCACCCGCCTGGGGAGCTACCTTTTTTCTAACGGCGTGGGCTTTGGCAGCACTTGGCATTGTTCTAAAGATCTGGTTTTTTGAGCGCTCTGAGAAATTATCTTATTTACTCTACATAGCAATGGGCTGGATGTCGATTATCGGTTACCGCCCACTCAAAGAATCTCTTGGGGATGATGGGATGGTACTTTTGGTTAGTGGCGGAATAACTTACACCATTGGCATTTTCTTTTTTCTGCTAGATCAAAAGATTCGCTATTTCCATACTTTGTGGCACCTGTTTGTGCTTGCCGGTAGCGCTTTGCACTTTATAACGGTTTACAGGTACGTTATTTAAGAGAGCAACCGCTCGATTTCAGCAATCAGCTCGCGTGGCGCGACTGGTTTTTTGAAAACAGAGGCGCCAAGTTTTTCGGCAACCTCTAAGTAGGATTCAGCGCGATTGGCACCGCCGCCAGATATGGCGATAATCGGCAACTGCGGATAATCGCGGCGCGCGACTATGATGTTTTCGATTCCTTCACTGTTGGGCATAATTAAATCCGTAATCATTAGGTCAAAATTATGCTCGTTGAGCGCGGACGACGCCTGCGTGCCATCATTAACAGCCACCACGCTGTGCCCAATATGCCGTAGCAGGCGCTTTAGGGTGTCGCGAATATCTGCATCATCTTCTGCAAGTAAAAGGTGTGCCATGTTTTTATTATAGTAAAGTTGACCACCCAGCCATGCCTTCCGCCAACAACAACCATACTTTGATTGGGCCAGATTTGCCCGACAACTTCTCAGAGGTCTTTCTAAGCGCTGAGCTTGAGTTACTTGGCAAACAAATGCGCGCGGGATTGCCTATTGGCATTGCGTTATATTTGTGCTTTGCCGCGCTTGATTGGCTAGTTGCGCCTGAGTTATTTAGTAGCTTCTTGCTATTACGCCTAGGCGCCATCGTTTTCCCTTTAGCAATGATTCCATTGTCGAAATCCGAATTTGGGAAAAAGAGGATCCGCGGACTAGCGCTAAGTGTGTTTTTAATCGGTGCGGCCTCAATGGTAGCCATGTGTTATTTGCTTGGTGGGTTCGCTAGCAATTATTTTGTAGGCCTCATTCTGATGATGTTCTTTGTAGGCTTGTTTTTACCGTGGAGCATTCGTAACAATATTGTTTTTCTCGGATTATTAAATGGTAGCTATCTCGCTGCTTGTTTATATAAAAGCGGGGGCCTCGTTAATGCCGAAATGCCAATAGCTTTTATGCTTGGCTCAGCGGCACTTACGCATTTAGCAAGCAGCATCATGCAAGATTCGCGAAGGCAGTCCTTTGCGATGCAGCTGCAGCTCGATATTCAGCGCGATGCCGAAATAGCTTCACAGTTAAAGACCATATCGATGCTCGAAGAAATCGACGAGCGCGATTCGCGGCTAGTTGCTGTTGGCCAAATCGCTAGTACCCTGGCGCATGATATGCGCGGCCCATTAACCGCGATTATTAATCGTGCGGAGTTACTGCGGGTTATTACCGATGATAGCAAGCAAAACGAAATGGTAGAAAAGGAAGTCAACGCCATTGAGCAATCGGTGCAACGCGTTAACTCGATGATTCAAGAGTTGCTTGAATTTGTAAGTGGTCGCGAGGTTGTACTTGAGCAGTCGGTTGCGACCATTAAAGATTTGCTTGAGCCGGTCGCCGTCGAATCTCAAATGGCCCTACAGCACTCTGGCATTGAATGGTCATTTTTAGTGCAAGGCGGCGAAAAAAAATTGCTAGTTGATCGCCATAGATTTGCGCGAATAATTGAAAATATTATCAACAATGCGCGCGATGCTTTACTTAGCTCAAAGACTTCTGGGCCGAAGGTTAGCTTGAATGCTTCAACCGACAAAGGGCATTTAATATTGCACATCAGCGACAACGGGCCAGGTATCCCGAAAGATATGGCGGACTCGCTGTTTCAGCCCTATACGACCGCTGGCAAGGCCCAGGGTCACGGCTTAGGCCTGGCAATCGTGCGCAACTTGGTTACCGCTAATGGCGGGTCTATTTGCCTTGACTCAACAGCTGAAAACGGCTGCACCTTTATTATTAAATTACCGCTGCTCTAAGCAGAATGCCTAAGAGTTTATTGCGTGCAGAAATAGACACCTGTTAGTGCTATCTGTAATAACTTGCGCCTTGACCGGCAACCCGCCCCCCATGTCATGGATCTCTTTGGCGTTGCGGTAAATCAAATGCCAAGCGGTAGCATATTCAATAAGCCACGAACTGTCCGGAGTGCGAACGAGATTCCCAATCAGAAGACGTCCATCTTTACCTAGCATGCCAAACAATTCTTTAACGGTGCGTTGCGCAAGCGGTTGCGGCAAGTAATCGAAAAGGCCCATAGAGTAAACAAGGTCAACGTTTTGAAGGACTTGACTTACCAGCTCGCTCTCGGCTCCCTTTTTAGGAGCTATTAGTTGGCGTAACGAAAAGTGCAAACAATGAAGCTCGATTGGTGGATTATCGCCGCGCTCAGCGCAAATTTTATTTAGGGCGTTAAGGCAATTTCGTAGCGCGTCCTCATCTTGATCGATAAGATAAATATCAATTTTATGCTCAATGTTCTTTGCTTCTCGAACAAACTTGCGCAACTCCATCGCTGGGCCCGAAGCCAATGAAACAATTTTTATCGAACGATCTTTGGAGGCGACTTCGCTAATCGCTTTGAGGGCTACTGCGCCACGGGCGCGCACTGTCTGCCCTAGTGACATTTCTTGCGAAAAGTATTGCAAAAACCTTTGATAAAGGGTTTCTCCTTCAAGATAATTTGCTTGCGTTAATTCCATCATGCGGAAATCGCCGGCATAGCCTTGCGGCTTTTCATAAGCACGGCGCTGGATTTCACCATGACATAGTTCGCGCATCAGTAACGTCTGCGAAAAGCTCATCGCTAATTCTTTAGCATCAGCATCAAAGGATGCTGAGCTCTCATCAAGGCGTGCGGCAATCTCTAAAAACTGCGGCGACCACTTCTCAAAAGTTGCAGCGCACAAACGCTGTGATAATTCAACATCGCGCCAGCGATTTTCGCTATCGCTGTTTTGGTACGCATCAAGAATTACATGTACTTCGCAAAGCATAGAGTGCAATTGTGCAACATCGGCCTGCCAGTCTTGTGGAAGGTTTGCGGCCTGCTCTCGACGGCGGGTGAGGTATTCGCCTAAACGGTACGCAAGAAATTCATCGCGAAAGTTAAGCTCGGCTAAGCTGATATGACCCGCTACGACTCGAAACCCGGCAGCGAGTTTGTTTTCGCTAACGCTACTTACTTCTACAGAACCCTTCCAAAAGGGTTGCTGATGATGGCTGATTTTTATCTCATCAAGTAATTGGCCTACGCGCAGGCTGAGCGGCTTCTCTGACTCAATGGCCATTCCTGTAGACGACATATTGGCGATTAAAAAATCGCTGCCGTCAAAATGGCAGTATGGGACGTGGTTTAATTCGGACGAATTAAGCCTGTCGCTACGAAAACGGAATTTGCTGGGCGCGCCACTGAGCACAGCGTGAACAGCCCCGTTTACGGTTGATTGAGTTTCTGGTTCGGTCATGAGGGAACAAATGACTAGAGCACTCGTAACAATCGACCAATGATTGCCTAATTATCCCTATCTTTTCTCAGAAGATTGGCGGGGGCGCTTATTCCGGCGATTCTCGCTATTGCCGTCCCATATCTTGTGCTCATCACGCATAATTCTTTTGATTTCTCGCAAAAAATGCTCGGCGGGCATGGCGATTAGCTGACTTTTTTTCTCGTCAGATATATTATTTGCCTTCCAGAAGCCCTCGGTATTGGCTTTCTCAAGGAACTGCCATTTTCTAATCGAGAATAACACCTGTATGGCTTCACCGACAGAGGCTGTTTCTAGCCAAATGGCTGCTTTATCGCCTATCCATCCGGAAGCATGGGCCTGATGCAAAGCTTCCCTAATTTGCGGCTCTCTCAGCGAAATATCCAAAGGTAGGGAATGGCGTGGCGGGCGACCGCCGCCTTTGCGCTTTTGTGATCTCGCTAAGCCGTGAAGATGCCTACGCTGACTATGTTCGTCCATTTTGCCGAACTCTTTGAGATCGGCGGCGCTCATCGAGGCCAAGACCTCTTCCCCTTGGGCTTTAAGGGCATCATGGCGCTCTTCCATTTTCTGGCGCCGCTGGCCATCCATATTGCGCCATTTCTTTTGGCGCTTAATGTATTCGGCGCGTTGCTCGTCGCTTAAGCCTTCCCACCAATGCTGCGCCTGGGCTTGCTGTACCGCTGACCACGTGCTTCGTGCGCCATCGGGAGCAAAGGCGACCGCCTCTGCATCTTGCTGAGACAACGCGGACAAGAGCAAAATAGCTAAAATCACTTTTCTCCCTCGGCAGTAAGTATTTCCAAAGCGAAATCAACATCTTGCAGCGTTGCTGATGTCGGTGTCTGCGGTGTACCGGCAATTGCATCGTCTTCTAGGATATCGAAAAGGTCTAGCATTTCGTGATTTGCGTAAATTAAATCAATGCTTACCGCGGCCATTTCGGCATCGCGTTGAACATCGATCGGGGCGCTCATCGGCCGACTTCCTTGCCCAATCCAAATACCAACTACGAGCATAAGCGCTGCGGCTGCGGCAAACCCACTCGCCTTCATGAAAGACATGGAGCGCCTCTGCTGTGCCGCAATCTGCGGCGCTGAAAACAATTCGCTCATAACAGACTCGGCGAAGCCCTCAGGCACTTCGGCTGGAGCATCAGAATCAAGCATCTTGTTAAGCCAATCAGTCATTTTCGGAATCTTTGTAAGGTTGGAGGGTTTCGCGCAAATTAGTGCGCGCGCGATGCAGCATCGATTTAACAGCCGCCGAACTAAGGCCTGTCACAGATGAGATCTCTTCCATGCTGAAACCGTCATAATGTTGAAACACTAAAACCGCGCGCTGGTTGTGCGGAAGTTGCTCTAATCCCCAAGAAATTAATCCGGCCCAATCACCGCGACTGGCTATTTCTTCTGGGGTGTCTGAGCGCAAATCTTGCTGTGCTATTTCGATGCCGTCAAATTTCGGCATTCCGGGCAGCGGCTTTCGTTTTTCGTCGCGAATTCGATTGAGCGCTAAATTGTATGTAATGCGATATAAAAAGGTCGAAAACTTGCCCTTAGTCCGGTATTTTTCACGATTTTTCCAGACACGTACAAAGGCTTCTTGGGCGACATCTTCAATTGCGCCATGAGGTCCGAGAATACGGCGTAAAAGGCCAAAAACCATGGCTTGGTAATTTTCTACTAATAACCGAAACGCCTGTTGGTCGCCTTTGGCGATATCAACCATTAGCTCCACGCCGAGATCGGCCTTTAAGCCGTCAGGGTTCGAATTGTTACTCAAGCGGCCATCCGTTGTTGTCTGTGCTGCGCGGCCAAAGTTTTGTAGCCACGCCGATTATTTGATTTTTTGAAACCGCCCCGTAATGTCGAGAATCACGGCTAAATAATGAATGGTCCCCGAGAAAGAAAAATTCATCGCCCGCTAAATCAAACACTTTGCCGACGCCGAAGTTCCCTGAAATATCGTAATTTATTTGACAGCCAACCTGAACGTTTTGGAACTCACATTCGCCGCGCAACACAAGGAATAGCTGTTCGTGGCTAGACGGCTCTTGCGGCTGCCAGTCTTCAGGCGACTCAATCGCAATATCCTCAACTACATCAACACCATCTATTTTTGCAACGAGCTGACCATGCGCTACACTAATTAATAATGCGTGCGGCTGCTCGATGCCACCTTCGATTTTACCTTGCGTAATGACTTCATAGCGTTGTAATGTTTTTGTGAATTTTTCTAAAGTCCAGAAACTGTTTTCAGCATTAAGAGATAGGCGGAATTTAATGCTACCACGCTCAATGCCTATTGCGAAAAATGCAGTCGGTGATTTTAGCTGGCATGTCGCTGCTAGCGCGTGTCCTAAATTATCATTTGGTTTACTTAGGTAGAGAAGCGTTTGGTCGCTACCGTTTTGCCACCAGCCCTTTTGCAAATTTACCTGGGACTCATCAATGACAAATATTTTTTGCAGGTTCTTATCATCAGCGGGCCACTCTGGCGACAAATCTCTTATGGACTGAATCATCGCCGTGCTTGATTGCCCATTAATGTAAAGCGAGCCGCCGATTATTTGCACGGAATCCCCTTGCAGGGCAACGCACCGCTTCACCACTTTGACTCCGCTGTCAGGCTCGACAAAAATGGCTAGGTCGCCGCGCTGTGGCATGTTCCCACTCTGCCACAGCCATTGCCCTGCGCTAATACTCGGCGACATTGAATCCCCCTTAACATGCAAGGTCTTTTGCCAAGCGACAAGCAATAACATTGTTACAAGAACAAACAGACAAATATTTTTTTTGCGCAAATTAAACTATCAATTTAGATGCTACGCCTAAAAAAAGCGCGACCGCCGACAAGTCAGAAACAGCTATCATGACGGGCCCTGCAACCAATGCTGGATCTAGGCCTGCCGCTTCACTGCCAACAACAATGGATGTGGCAACAGTGTTCGTCCATATTATTGACAGCCATAGGGCGAGGCTTAGCATGGTGCCGACGTAATAATCACCAATGATTAAACCCATGGCAGGGCCGGCTACCAAAGCAGACAAAAGGCCTAGCACTACTCCGACGCGCACTTCGCTTAAAAACACCGATAGGCGGCGCCCTCGGACAATTTGGCCAACCGCGAAACCGCGCACTAATACCGCGGAAGTTTGCATGCCGACTGTGCCCGATAGGGCGAGAACCATTGGCACAAAGGCAATGACGAGCGTACTGTAAACGTCATCCGCTACTGTGGTAGGGACGCGAGTAAAGTGTTCCATTACTTTAGACATGACTAATCCGGCGCCCACCGGAATCGCCAAGTAGGGGGCACGGTGCCCTACCATTTCAAGCAATGGCTCGCCTGCGTCTGAGTCGCCACTTGCGCCAGCTAGAAGAAGCGCGTCTTCAGAGCCTTCTTCTTCAACAACCTCTAAAGCATCGTCTGAGGAGACAACGCCGATGATGCTATTGCGCGCATCAACAATGGGTAGCAACGACAAATTGTAGCGCAAAATTCGACGCGCAATTTCTTCGCGGTCTTCGTCAACGCGTGCCGATATCACATCAGGGTTCATGGACTCTCCGACCGAATCATTTTCTTCTAGCTCAAGTAATTCACGGGTTGTAATTACGCCCTGTAAAATATTGACCGCATTAACGACGAAAATAACATACACCGATTCGGCCTCGCCCTCATCGCCCTTAATAAGCTTAATGACATCTGCAACACGTTCGCTCTCGGCAACCGAAATGAACTCGGTGGTCATCATTCCGCCAGCACTTTTTTCTGGGTATGAGGTTAAGTGGCGCAGCTCGGTAGCCGTCTCGGAATCTACAAAACATAATGCCTCGAGGCGTAGCGCATCAGATAATCCATTTAGGACATCTACCCCGTCGTCAACTGAAAGTAAATTTAAGTAATTCGCAATGACTTGCGGATCGCGGGCTTCGAGTAAAGCGCCTTGAAGCTTTTCATCTGCCTCGGCGAGAACCAAAGCGCCTTGCGCAACATCCATATCGTCGAACAGCTCGCGAGCACGATTGATATCGACGTCTTGCCATAAAGCATCTGCAATATCGGCAGGGTGCATACCATTGGTGATGACGAAGTCGCTCTTGTCCTGTGCCATGGCAATATCCTACACGCGCCACGGTTAATTTCGCAGCATTCTGCCTCCAACCAAAAGCTAAACATGCGATAATCTATAGCAATAACGTAACCGTGGACAAAGACAAACTCATTTTCGACTGGGCAAATAATGGCCCTCACCCTATCGACGCCAAGCCTGCTACTATTCAGCTGGTTGACGAAACTTTGCGCGATGGCCTACAGTGCCCTAGCGTTACCGAGCCTTCGCTAGATGAAAAAATAGAGTTGGTGCACCTGATGAATGACTTAGGCATCGATTGCGCAGATATTGGCTTGCCAGGGGCTGGCGATGTTGCACGAGAGCACATCATGGCTTTAGCCGAAGAAATGACCTCCCTAAACATTGCTCCTAATGTTGCGTGCCGGACTATGGTGGGCGACATTGAGCCGGTTGTTGAAATGTCCCAAAAAATTGGTCAGCCTATTGAGGTTTGTGCCTTTATCGGTTCATCGCCAATTCGCGCCTATGCCGAAAACTGGGACCTCGGCCACATGGAGAAGCTCGTTCGTGAGTCGGTGCGTTTTGCCAAGAGCCATGATTTGCCGGTTATGTTCGTCACTGAGGATACAGTGCGTTCTACGCCTGAAATTCTCAGCCGCCTGAATGGAGCGGCAATCGAAGAAGGCGCTGATCGCCTTTGCATTTGCGACACTGTTGGAGGCGTTGAGCCAACAGCTGTACGTAATATTTTCTCGTGGCTCAATAACTTTTTGGCCGATAAGGGGGCGTCACATATTGGCCTAGATTGGCATGGGCACCGCGATCGCGGTCTCGGCCTGATCAACACCATCGCTGCCCTTGCCTCTGGTGCAAATCGTGCCCACGCATGCGTGCAAGGTATTGGCGAGCGTGCCGGCAACACCGAAATGGATTTGTTGCTTGTTAACCTAAAGTTGCTCGGATGGATTGACCGAGATTTGCGAAAGCTGGGAAACTACGTGAGCTTTGCGTCCCAAGTCACGGGCCGTCCTGTGCGTGGCGAGTACCCAGTGTTTGGTAAAGATGCTTTTGAAACAGCAACCGGTGTTCATGCTGCAGCAGTTATTAAAGCTTTAAAAACAGGAGACCAGTGGTTGTCCGACCTTGTTTACTCAGGTGTGCCTGCCAGCGACTTTGGACTCGAGCAAATCATTTCGGTGGGCCCAATGAGTGGCAAGTCAAATGTGATTTGGTTCCTCGAACAGCGCGGACATGAAGCAACAACGCAGCGCATAGCAGATGTTCTTGAATGCGCCAAGCAGGCAAAGTCCATCTTGAGCGAAGAGCAGGTTCTAACCGCAGCCAAAATTAACTAGCACAAACCTTTATATAGCTCGCTACAGCTTTTAACCAGTTGATGAAAGCGGTGGCTGTCGCGCGATAACTCAAAACATGCCGTGATGTCCGGGCTCAAGTGTTTTTCGCAAGCGGCAACTAACGATGGCCAGTCGACATCCCCTTCTCCTGGAGCGCAGTGGACATGTTCGCCGCGACGCATATCGTCGAGCTGCAGTGCGATTATGTCGTCTTTAAAAAACTCGATGGCCCCAGCTGGCGAATGCTTGTCGTTGACCAACAAGTGGCCGATATCTAAACATAAACCAACATTGCTAGGCAGCTGTGGTTTTATTTTTTGCCAATCGCTCGTATTCGCCAACCAATGCCCCGGTTCGGGCTCAATTGCTACTTTGATATTTTCGCCTGCACTACTGCTCAAGCTGTGAATAGCTTCTAAAAAATAGTGCTCGGCCTGGGAAGAGCTCTGCCCTGCAGGCAGGGCCCCTGACCACAGCGATAAAGTTTTAGCGCTAAACACTTCACACCACTCAAGCATCCGCTGCAAAAACCGTAAACGAATCATTCGACTCTCATCGGGCTCCAATAAATTTGGTCGATGTTTGCGGAGCGGATCTAGGACGTAGCGCGCTCCCGTTTCAATGATTACCTCTAAGCCCAAATCTCGACAAAGCTTGGCCGTTGCCTCTAATTCATTTATGCTAGTATTACGCGGGTCCAAATGACAAACATCTGGCGTTATTGCAACTGCTTGGTAACCACAGTCAGCGAGCATACGCAAGCCATCGTTTAGGCAGTGCGAAGTAAAACCATTAGAGTTGTAGCCGAGTTTAACCATTATTTAGTGTCGTAAACCTTGCCCGATGTCGGTTGCCAGTTTATCGGCGCGCGCTATTTGTTGGCGAATTTTCAATGAAGACGTTTTCGAGCTGGCACACACTACGAGCATCTCGTTAAGTATCAGTAAAGCCTCTTCTAAGTCACGAAGGATCTCTTCGCGCGCGCGGCGAAACTGTAAAAAATCGCCCTCTTCGCCGGCATAGTGATCATGCACCGCTGCGCTAAATCGCTGCTCTGCTGCCGCCACCATCTCCGTTACGCCCACCCATCGCTCATCGTGCAAATGGCGTGGGCGCAAATCGAGGTCCATCGGCTCAGCAACTTCTCCGGTATAAACCCGTGGCTGCGTGATCGAAGAATCTCCTTTAATCGAATTGTTTGTTCTCAATAACAAGGACCAGCTCGTAAGCCCGGCGGCCACAAGCAAAACCCCAATAAAAATAACTGCCCTCATAAATTATCCAATCAGCGCCGAGTAACCGCCGGCATTTTCGACCGTTGGTTCAAACGTTTTTTCTTCTAAAATAGTCTTTGAAAAATCTTTAGCAATGCGCGCCGCCATCATGGTGTTCTCTTCTGGCTCCAATGAGCAGGTGCTGTAAAGCACGCGGGTATTCTCACCGACGGCCTTCGATAATATTTTTTTACGAAAAATATTTTGTAGGGTTTCTATCTCGTGTAAATATTTTTTAGAAAAGCGATGGCGCGCCTCTGCGCGCTTATTGAATACCCCGCTATTGGAACAAGGGACGTCACATAGCACTAAGTCATACTCACCCAATGGCACATCGCTGCCATCTTCGGAGATATGATGGTAGTTAATATCATGACCAAGGCGCTCGCCCTCTATCTTCATGGTCTCCAAGCGAGAGGCGTTAATGTCGCAAGCGTGAACCTCTGCTTTACCAATCGAAGCTTCGTAGAGGGCAAAGGCTTTGCCTCCTGGCGCGGCACACAAGTCCAACACTTTGTCGCCTGGCTTTACCTTAGACATCATTGCTGTTTGCCAAGACGTTATATCTTGAATAGCCCACTCGCCCTCTGAGAAGCCCTCTAGGCCGGCGATGGATTCACCGGGCTGCATTTCTAGTTTCTGGCAAACCTCTGCGGCGATACCCTTGCAAGAATTCATGCGGCGCCACAACTGGGCATGTTGGTTAAGCGCGGTCATGCGCGCAAGGCATTGCTCTTCACCAACCTCTGCTATCCAGCGTTTCACCAAAAATACCGGGAACGAAAACTGTTGTGACAAAGCAAGGGCTGGGTCCGTCCTCGAATCTGCGAAAACGGATTTAACAAAACCTACCTCAAACGCCTTAAACACATGGCTTGGCGGTAATTTATCGGTGGGTTTAGTCATGCTCCGTGAGACCGCGCGCAGCACAGCGTTAACGAATTTTATTTCATTGCCAAGTTCTTGCTTGGCGGCTTCGATAGTCTCGTTAATCGCCGCGTGATCAGCAACCGAATGCATACATAGCAATTGGTAAAGCCCGAGGCGTATTGCTTGCTGAGCAACTTCATTGCGAATCCGTCCCTTGGCGTGAGCCTTCGCGATGCAATCTAAAGCTATCTTCCATCGAATGCTGCCACTAACTAGTTCGCGTGCAAAAGCCTGCTCTTGTGTTGAAAAATTGTCGCGCGACAACTCGTTACCGAGAACTCTTGTCGGCATGTCGTTGCGTAAAATTATTTTCCAGAGTGCGCGGCGTAAAGTTTGCTGCTGATGTTCCATTGCTAGTTTACGCCGAGGATTTGCCCAGCGCTAATATTGTTGCCATTAATGAAGTCTTTAGCATTGGTTTTTGGTTTACCGGAGCGCTGCACTTCGACTAATTCGATTGCACCCTCTTGGCAGCAAACATACAGCTCAAACTCTTCGCCGATAATTACCTCGCCGGCTTGACCCCTGATATTAGAGTTGGCGCAAAGCTGTGCTGCAAGAATTTTTAGGTTATCACCAGCTGGCAGCGAGCTAACTGCGCCGGGCCATCCGAGGCTAGCGCGAATTTGTTGATAAACCTCTTTTGCTGAATGGGCCCAGTCTAGTTCGCCATCTGATTTTTTCACTTTACCGCAATGACTAGCGAACCGCTCGTCTTGCTTCACACCCTCAGGCAATTGTTTGTCAGCGTTTACCTGCTCGATAAATTGGCAGAGCAGCTCAGCGCCTTTAGCCGCACATGTGTTAAACAGCCAGGGGCTGGTGCTTTCTGAATCTAAAGGTATTTCGCTACTCACAAGCACATCGCCTGCATCAAGCCTCAATACCATTTTTTGGATGCACACTCCACTCAACTCATCCCCTGCTTTTATTGCTGATTGAATCGGCGAAGCGCCGCGCCAACGCGGTAACAAAGACGCGTGAACATTTACGCACCCAAGCTTGGGCAAAGCCAAAAACTCAGAATCTAAAATCTGCCCGTAACTTACAACCACGGCTAAATCGCAATTAAGCGCTTTGAACTGCTCTTTAAACTCCTCGCTTTTGGCACTTTGCGGTTGTAGTGAAACAAGATTATTCTCCAAAGCCATGCGCACAATAGAATTCTCGGAGCGTTGGCGACCACGACCATAGCGCCCTGCGGGCGCACTTACCACGCCAACAATATTGTGGCCTGCGCTAATAAGCGCCGCCAACGCCTTGTCAGCGAATGGCGGCGATCCCATAAAAACTATGCGCAGGTCATCACCCACAGCATTTGCCTTTATAGGTGCGGCTCAACAAAAGCCTTGAACTCGTCGTAAGCGCGACCGCCAGTTAGGCGCGCCACCTCTACTCCGCCCTTAAAAACAACGAAGCATGGAATAGACATGATGCCAAGCTCTGCTGCTTTATTTGGGTGATCTTGCGTGTTAAGCTTCATCACTTTCAGCTTACCATCGAAGTCGCTGGCTAATTGATCAATTGCCGGGCCCATTGCTTTACATGGGCCACACCATGGCGCCCAAAAATCAACAATGACGGGAATGGATGATTCGCAAACTTCGGCTTGGAAGTCGGCTTCGATTAAATCGGTTGCGTTTGACATGTTTACTTAAAGTGGTTTTTCGTCGAGGAGTTCCCCTACTTCTGGATTAAAGCTATCGTGCTGTCGATCAAAGTCGTCATCGATATCTTCGAGTTGCAATACTTTACTATCGCCACAATGCTTAATCACGATGTCGGCGAATGCCGATTCTTGATTAATGTTAATTTGTTGCTGTTTGGCTAGCTCAAGTAGCGCCACCAAATAGTAAGCCGCATCTGACCGCGGCGCGTTGTCTTGCTTTAGCAGGGCGCGCAAGGTTATCTCGTCAACCTTATGTAGCTTATGCCATAATTCTTCGACGTAAGCGCGCAATGGTTTCCCGCTAGGCCTAATTTGATGCGGGCGCATAAAACCGGTCTCTGCTTCGAGGCGCGTGACCGCTGTCAGTAAATCCCAGATTGAAATGTCGGATAAGTCAAGGCGCTGCTCTTCGTCTTCGTCTTCAATGGCGGCTCTCCCAATCCAGCGCCCCCCTGCACCGAAACATCCTTGACGGGAATCCCAGCGATCGCGCAACAAGTCGCACACCTTGCGCAACTCTTTGTATGCCAGTAACTGTTGAACTAATTCTTCGCCAGGGTCAAAAGGATCTTCTTCGAGATCGACTTCGTCTTGTGGCAGCAGCGAGCGCGACTTGATTCCCAACAGTGTCGCAGCAATAACTAAATAATCGGCAGCCTCGTCGATGTCGATATCTTTAAGTTGGCGCACGAATTGACAGTATGCATCGCAAACTTCAGTTAAAGACACGACATGTATTTCTAACTCTTTATCGCGCACTAACTGCAGCAATAAATCTAACGGGCCAAAGAACAGCTTATCGAGATGAACGGTAAACGCAGTATCGTCGATTTCTTGCTGTGAGTCTGTTATTGGGGATGTATCTCCTTGCATGGCAGCTATTTTTTCGCTGATCTGTTCGGGATTGGCTGGCTCTATCATGCTGTTAAGTTAAAAATCCTGGCGCCCAGCTTACGGTGAGGCCAACGGTATTCGATATAAGGTTACCAAAAAAGTAAATGCACGTTCCCAGAATGATTCGAAATTGAGGGACGAGCCAAAAGCATCCCAGCAAAATAATGATGCCGAAGCGCTCAACAGAGATATATGCGCGACGCGCCTCTCCGCTTAGAAAGAACGCCACTATTCTTGAGCCATCAAGTGGCGGAATTGGGACTAAATTGAAGGCGAACAGCAAGACGTTAATGAAGATTCCTAGTTGGAGCACGCCTACCCCCTCTGAGCGAACATCCCAAATGCCAAACTGCAGGAAAAGCTTTAAAATAATTGCCCAAGCAAAGGCCTGAATCAAATTACTGAGCGGGCCAGCTATAGCGACTAAGGCCATATCCTTAAACGGTTTACGAAAGGCGCGCATATTCACTGGGACCGGCTTAGCCCCCCCAAAAATAAATGGTGAACCCGACAATAATAATGCAGCGGGCAAGACGATTGTCATCATTAAGTCTATATGAGGCATAGGGTTAAGCGTAACCCTCCCCATTTTATAGGCCAAATCATCGCCCAGCCTGTAAGACACCCAGGCATGGGCGGCTTCGTGGGTTGTAATTGACAGAATGCAGATAATTACCGACAGCAACAAGATGGGCATGGAGATATCCATAGGTAGAGCCATTTTCGCAGACATCGGCACTTCCTACAATACGCAAAACCCCCTATCTTGGCTTAGGGTAAAATAGCCGCCGTCATGACCTCCTCCGACCTCAACTCACGAGGCCAGCAAGTTCTACGCCTCGAAGCAGATGCGTTGCTGGCGCTCAGTGAAAATCTGCCTCATAATTTTGCACAGGCTTGTGAATTACTCGCGAACTGTAGCGGGCGGGTAATTGTTAGCGGCATGGGCAAAGCGGGTATTGTTGGACAAAAAATATCCGCCACTTTAGCCAGCACTGGCACTCCGAGCCTATTCCTGCACCCTAGCGAAGCGGTTCATGGCGACCTCGGACGGCTTCGGCAGTCTGACGTGGTGATGGTATTATCAAATAGTGGCGCCACTCACGAGGTCTTACGTTTATTGCCAGCCATTAAATCGATAGGCGCGAAGTCGATAGCAATTTGTGGAAATTCCGCTTCCGCCTTAGCGGAAAACTGTGACTTGTCGTTAAGCATTGGGGTTCGCCCCGAAGCATGCCCTTTAGGTTTGGCGCCTACCGTGAGCACAACTGCCATGCTCGGCTTGGGGGATGCGTTAGCAATGGCAGTCCTTGAATTGCGCAACTTCACCCGTGAAGAGTTTGCGCGCTTCCATCCAGCTGGAGCTCTGGGGCGCGAGTTAATGACTGTCGCTGAAATAATGCGTAAAGGCAAGTGCTTACCGCTTATAGATAGTGGCACAGAATTACGACGCGCGCTTACCGTGATGACAGCTACGCCTGGTCGTCCGGGGGCTGCATTGATTGTTGATGACAACCAACAATTGCTGGGAATTTTCACTGATGGCGACTTAAGGCGCCTCGCCGATAGTGGCCAGTTGCTGCTCGACGAGCCTACGGACTCTTATATGGCAACAAACCCGCGCGTGCTAAACGAAAATGTTTTAGTGAGCGAGGCTTTGCATATGTTTAAAGATTTGCATGTCGATCAAATGCCTGTTGTTAACGACGACAGCACGGTTGTAGGCTTAGTGGATATTCAAGATTTATTAGAGGTGCGCCTCTAATGAGCCCCGGCCTCACGCAGCAAGCTGGCAACATTAAATTGTTTGTCAGCGATATCGATGGCGTATGGACGGATGGCACGATAATCATGAATGCCAATGGTGGCGAAAGTGTTGTTTTTTCAATTCTTGACGGGTTCGGTTTAATTTCGTTAATGCGCAACAATATTGAAATTGCAATAATTTCTGGTCGCGACAATCCAGCCGTTGCTGCCCGCGCAAAAAAATTAGGCATTAAAGAAGTTCACTTAGGCTTTCTAAATAAAGGCGATTTGATTAAAAAAATAATCTCGCAACGCGGCCTGAAAATTTCGGAAGTCGCTTCTATGGGTGACGACTTGCCGGACTTAGAAATGTTTGAGCATAGTGGCTTATGTTTTGCGCCGCCAAATGCGGTGAACGAAGTAAAAAATGCCGCCGACTATGTTTGCATAACCCCAGCTGGGCACGGTGCGGTTCGCGAAGTTTGTGACCTACTTTTATCCGCGCGACCTGCAAAGTAAAATGCGCCATAACCTTCGTCTGCTGGGGTTTGCGGTTATTGTGGCCACTCTTATGCTTTTGGTGGCCGACCTCCTAAGACATGCTGTCGCTGTTAGCGGAGTGAACGCCAAGGCTAAAGCAAGCCCTGCAGGATTTACTCACGATTTATCTGGCACTGGGAAAATCACCACGGCTTTTGCAGGTCGCGTAACAATGATCGCCGAAGAAATAGATGAGGCTGAAAATGGCGGGCGGTCGCGTACTCCGCGCTATCGCGTGGAAGGGGATGACCCGACGCCGAGCAACGAGGGCATGGCTTTGTCCACCTCAGTGATTGTTTCTAGTGATAGCGGCGATGCCTCGAAAGCCGCGTTCCGGGTTGATGCGCCCGAATGCTGGCTACCGATAGACCCTTCGTCCCCGACCTTGCGTTTTGATTTCGAAGAGGACTGGCGCTTGTCGAAACCTACTTTTTCAATAAGGAACTTTGGAGATGGCGAACCCTTAACCATTAGATCCACTTTGGCTCTGCTAGATCCGCAAACTAACCTGATTGTAACTAAAGATTTTTTTACGCTTGACTCTGGAGATTTGCATCTCGAAGGCGGGGGTTTAACCTTAAATCCTGAAGCTTCTATTATTGAATTTACTCCGTACAACGGAGCTCTGCGTTGGTCCATTCGTAATACCGATGGGCAGGTTATTACTGGCGACAGTGATGGCCCCGGATCTTTTGTTGCCCTCGAAAATGGCGACTACCTGTTAACCCTCACTTCAAAAACTTCGGTGCGGGCCCAGTTCCCAGCAGGCGCAAGCATTGTGGGCGATATCGAAACACCGCACCTTGAGTTGCGTTTGTCTCCAAGCGAAGGCGGCCAGTGGAGGCCGCGCATTGCGCAACTTGAGCAGCCGACATTGTGGCATGGGGAAGTATTGCAGTTGCGTGGCGCAGAGTCGACAATTAGCTGGTTAGGAGATGGCGCATTAAATGACTTTCTTATTAAAGGCCCTATAAATATTATTCCCAATAACGGTGCTTTCCTGAAAGCTTCCGCTAAAGATTACGCGCAGCTATTTGCTAATGAAAACGTTGTTCATTTGACTGGCGACGTCACCGTGCACCGCGTCGATGGCTCTATAAAGGGTGGCGTGGCCATTTTAAGTGACGAGTCGATGGTGATGAAGCGGGCGGTGTCGGTCATTGGCGAACAAGGGTCTGCCACCGCCAATGAATTCTCTACTGACGCAGAAAATAATTGGCAACTCAAAGGGGAGGCTTATCTTGAGCCAAATGACGAAAGTATTTTGTGGCTTGCGGCTGATCATTTGAGCATTGATTCTGTTGGCGTTATTAAAGGTGACGGCAATTTTTCAG
>CAXGOF010000008.1:0-20421 GCA_964011335.1 uncultured bacterium | reverse complement strand
CTAGCATCCATGTTAGGGCGAACAGTTGGGCTCTCCCCAGCAGCAATCATCAGCTGCTGCCACTCTTTACCATGTGGCTTTATCCGGCCATGGCGAGCTGTGGCAATCAAATGCGCCAATTCGTGAATTAACACCATGCTGAAGCATTGTGGGTTCTGTGCAATCAGCCGTGGGTTGAGCTCGACCTGTTGCTGGTGCAATAGAGCGCGCCCCCCGCTGGTTCGCAGGCGGCCGTTCCAGACAATCTTCAGGTTGGGCAATTCGTCCACAGCGTCCCAGCGCGACAAGACCTCAGCAGCCGCAGCAAACAGCACCTTGCTATCAAGTCTCCGCTTTAGCTGATCGACGCTTAAACCTTGCGTCCTTTGCACCATACCTGCCCAATATTATTTTCAGAAACAACGTACTCAACGAAATCAGCGCGGCGACCCTCCTTAAGGCGTCCGCAGTCGCCCAACATGTCGCCAGCAACCTGGCAGCCCATGCGCACAACCTGCTCAAGACTGAGGACGCCATCGCGATGCGCGCGTAGTAGCAATTCCGGTAGTGAGTCTAAAGTCCCGCCCAAACCACCACCACGGTCGACCGCCACCGCACCACTGCGCGATAGCAGTTGCCCGCCCGCTTTAAATCTTTTTGCGCGTAGGCCGGCATGCGACAAATTGTCTGAGCACGCCATCAATTTGTTTTTTAGCTTCGGGGTGTTCGCCCACAAATTTAGCGTGTCGCCACCAACATGAATCATGTCGGGAATGACCGCAGCATAATCAATTTCACCACGCATTGCCGCACCAATTGGTCCAAGCTCGCGGGCGCTTAAGGGTGTCATCCGATTGCCTAAATGAGTAGCAGCAATTTTGCCATTCGTTCGAAGCATTTCGCAGTCAAGTGCGGTTGCGCGACTATGCCCGACTGATGGAATGACTTTATTAGTGCGCAGGACTTCACTTGCCTCAAAAGCACCCTCCAATTCTGGAGCAAGGGTGGTCATTGTTAGCCAACCGCCGCAGGCATTAACAAACTCTTGCGCGGTCTTAGCGCTTGGCTTGCGCATTGCCGCCTTCGGCAATGCGCCTGACATTTCACGCGCAACGAAGGGTCCTTCGACATGCCATCCAGCAATATGGGTCCGCTTGCCGCCCAACGCTGACCAGTTATTCCAGTTACGCGCCGCGCGCTGTAGGCCATCGTTTTTGGTCGGATAAAAACCGGCCAAAGCAGTGGTCACCCCGGTGCGCACCAGGGATTGCGTCATTTTCTGTAACCGCGCAGCTGTACCTTCGCCGCAATCAACTCCTGCGTAGCCATGGAGCAAGGTGTCGACAAAGCCCGGCATGATGCTGCGCCCGCTCAAGTCATGCAACTCAGCCGCACGCTTGGGCGATGGGCTACGAAATGAGACTTTAGTGATGACGCCCTTGTCGTAAGTCAGCCATCCAGCGGTAAATTGCTTGCCGTCCCAGAGTTTTGCTCGAATGCCTTTTTTCATTTAATCAGTCGTCACCAACGGTTTGTGCCACCAGTATAAAGATGAGCTGCCATAATCACGGCGCTCGATTCCTGGCAGTTTGCCAAGCTCGTTATCTAGCAATAACCCCTTAGGGGCATGAACAATCGCGCAGCCGCCCTCCTTCATTACTGCAGATAAATCTAAAAACAACTGCCACACCTTCATGCGCTTTAGGCCACCGCCGTTAAAATCGGCGTAAGGCGGGTCGAAAAACAAAACGTCGGGAGCCGCCTCAGTCTTTGCCAAGGATGGCGAGCTATAGGCGTCTATTTGTAACGCGCGCATTCGGTCACTGTAGTTAATGAGCGACGCATTTTCTTTAATCTGTGCTATTGCTGAACGGTTATATTCAACGGCCACTACTTGTGCGGCTCCGCGCGAGAGAGATTCTAAGCCGAGGATTCCCGAGCCGGCGTAAACATCCCAAACCGTCGCGCCATTAATAATGCCGCTGATGTGATTAAACACCCCTTCGCGTGCGCGCTCAGCAAGCGGCCGCGTGGCTGCGACTTTCGGGACTTTCAATTTTCGTCCTCTGTGTTCTCCGGCGGTTATTCGTAGCATGGCTAGTATAGAATAAGGGCGCCATGCCTCGACTACACGTTAACATTGATCATGTCGCAACTGTGCGGCAAGCTCGTAAATCCCAGCAACCTGATCCGGTGTTCGCCGCCGGTTTGTGTGAGCTTGCAGGCGCCAACGGCATTACTGCCCATCTGCGCGAAGATCGCCGCCATATTCAAGATCGCGATATACGCCTACTGCGCGAGGTGATTAAAACCTTGTTTAATCTAGAAATGGCCTATACGCCTGAGATGATTCAGCTGGCCCATGAAATTCGCCCTGACCAAGTTTGCTTGGTGCCTGAGAAGCGTGAAGAGTTGACCACTGAAGGCGGTCTAGATTTACACAGCATGCCAGATAGCTTTGCTGGCGACATCAAGGCTTTCCAAGATAATGGTATCGACGTCAGTTTATTTATTGACCCTGACCCTAATTTGATTGAAGCCGCTGCAGGCGCCGATGCTGCATTTATCGAGCTGCACACGGGTGCGTATGCAAACGCAAAGGGCCACCAACGCGAGAATGAACTTAAGCGCTTAACAACAGCTGCCGTTTATGCTCACGAACTTGGCTTGCGCGTAAATGCTGGCCACGGGCTAGACTACGAGAACGTTATGGCTGTCGCACAAATACCTTTTATCGAAGAACTAAATATTGGCTACTCGATTATTGGGCGCGCGGTTTATGTCGGCCTCGACCAAGCCGTCCGAGAAATGCAAGATCGCGTTTTGGCTGCCTCTCCGCTGGAAGAATAGGCAACTATGGCAGAACAAATACCGATCTTTGTTAATGCCCGGTTTTTGACCGAGCCGATTACCGGTATTCAACGCTGGTCGCGCGAAGTGCTTTCCGCGATGGACCAATTGATTGAGGACGGCGTGATAGATGGTGAGCGCTATAACTTTACATTGCTAAGCCCCACTCTGCCAACAGACCTGCCTAGCTATCGCCACCTCAAATTGAAGGTTCAGGGCTTGATGCGTTCACACTTATGGGAACAACTTGAATTGCCTTTTCTGGCAAAAGGGTTTTTGCTTAACTTTAAAAATACGGCTCCGATATTTAAGAGTAACATGAGCATGCAAATTCATGATTTGCAAACTTTTGCACACAAAGAGACTCATTCCTCTATCTTCAACTTTTTATACAAAGTAATTGTTCCCCGGGCAGCGCGCAAAGCAAAAATAGTACAGTGCCCGTCAAGCTACACCGCGCTCGAAGCTGAGAAATATCTAAAGGTCCCTAGTAAAAAATGGGTTATTACTCAAGGCGGGCATGAGCATGTATTGCGCTTTAATAGCGATGACTCTATTGCCCAACAACACTCTTTAGACAAGGGTAGTTATCTTTTGGCCGTTAGTAGCTTAAATCCAAACAAAAATTTTGCTGCGATCTTGCGCGCAATGAAAATCGCGGGGGTCGAAGCCAAGCTCGTGATTGCGGGGGGCACCAACCCGCTCATTTTTCGCGATCAAGACCTTGATGTGTTGTCAGACAAAGCTCTCTATGTAGGCCGAGTAAGTGACGACCAGTTACGTCACTTATACGAAAATGCATTGGGCTTTGTTTACCCATCTTTCTACGAAGGCTGGGGGCTGCCCCCCGGCGAAGCGATGTTATTAGGTTGCCCGGTGATATCTAGCAATACTTCTTCGCTACCACAGGTTTGTGGCGATGCTGTTTTGTATTGCGACCCTGCCGACGATAATTCTATTGCCGAGCAAATCACTAAATTATGTGGCGACCCGCTCTTGCGAGAGAAATTAGCTGTCGATGGCTTGGCGCAATCCAAGAAGTTTACTTGGCGACAAGTTGCTCTAAATGTTTGGCAGCCCATAGAAAAAGCCTGCCGCAAGTAAAACGCGACAGGCTTTTTGAGCTATGTTGTCGAATTAAAATTCGAGGTCTTCGTCAGCTGGAGCAGCTCCGCCGCCTCCGGTCATCATTGCAAGCATAGCTGTAACGTCTTGCGCTTCGCCACTGAATGTGAAGTGACCTTCTTCGAATTCTTCGACAATCGTAGTATCTTTCGCTGTGATTGACATTTTCGAGCCATCCGTATTAACAGCTTCTACTGATGACAGGAAGAATGTCACGGCGTCGAAACATATGGTCATTGACTCGAGGTCTTCGTCAGCGGCCATGGTGTAACGACGAATCTTCTCGGTTGAGCCTTCTTCTACAAGAGGCATTAACCCTATCATTCCAGTAATCATCGGCGTCATGTCCTCTGCAGCGGGAGCTTCCTCCATGCCCATCATTCCTAGAAGCGCCGGTAGCTCTATCTTCACTGGGCCGCTAAACATGCCTTGTGACATCTCGGCAATACCGTCAATGTCAGCGTACAAAAACTCGCCGTCACACATGATTGTGTGATTCTGAGTTACCTCACCCTCGAACGGATCTTCTGCCGTCATTGTTATTGCGGCAGAGAAGTGCGTAAGGTCTTGCATGCTCATGTTCAATGTTATAGTCGATTCCCCCTCTGGCTGTTCTGCAACAACCTCAAAAGTAGACGTCCATTGAGAACCCATAAGGGCCATCGTGGCCTTCTCGATTAACTCTGAGGGCGCAGCTGACTGTTCTGTAACTGGAGCCTCAGTTACATCTTTCATGCCTTGCGCTGTAAGTGGAGCCGCACAAAGTAGCGCTGCTGTAATTAGGAAAGGGGTGTTTTTCATTTCACCAATATCATACGCATTCTGGATAATTGTGTTAGAACTATTTATAGAAAGAGGCGTCAATGGCGACTATTGTCCAATAAATAGCGCCTGCAGCGCCAAAAGTGACCTTCATTAGCCGTCCGAATAGAACGCCGATGGCGGCGGCGACCCCAATATGGGCCAAGCTTTTTGAGTCGGCATTACGCTCAGTGAGAAGCGTCTCAAACAGCACCGCGCCAATAAATGCCCCTAGGCCGGCGCCAATCAAGGTGCCAATTACCGGAATAGGCACCAAAAAGGTGAGGAAGAGTCCGCCGAGCAGGGCACCAATAAATGAGCCTATCATCCCTGCCTTACTCGCCCCGGCACTGTGCGCCATCTTGCTGCCTATCAAGGCCTCGAATAACTCGGCAATAATCGCAGCTCCTAATAAAAGGATGAGCGGCGTATAGTTGGCCTCTTCGCCATAAGCGGCCAGCAAGGCACTCGCTGCCATTAGCCAGTTACCTGGCAGGCCAAAGGGAATCATTAAAAAACAAATCCACACCCACACAATGCTGAAAATGGCTAGCGCGATGTCCACTCTCTTATTCTACCGTCGCAAGGATCGGCGATTGACCAAACAATTGCACGATGCCTTAATCTGATATACTATTTGCGCAATGCGTAAATTTTACTTCATCATTTGTTCTCTCGCCCTGGCTTCCGCCGTGGTTGGAGCCCTGCGTGCTGTCATTGCTATGGTCGACGGCAACTGGATGGCAACGGGCGACGCCGAATTGTTGTGGCTACAGTGGGCTAATGACATTGGAGTCAAGCGAATGATGCTCAGTATTCCACTGGCAATTTTTGTCTCGTGGATCGCTAGAGACTTTGTTTTAATCAAAAATTTTCATAACTGGCGCGCTGCAGCTGCATGTTGCCTACTAGCTTTTTTCCCACATCTGATGGTTAGTGTAACCGTGCCCTCTAGCGCGCAGCAACCCACCATTGTTTTGATCACTCTCGATTCGGTGCGCCTCGACTATCTGGGCTGGGGCGGTAGCGATTTACCGACATCGCCAAAGCTCGATGCCTTAGCCGCTAAAGGCGTGCGCTTCACTCAGAATATTTCACAGTCGTCCTGGACGAAACCGTCGACCGCGACTTTGCTCACCGGCCTGGTGCCCGGCAAGCACCATGCGAACTCACGCTACGCCCCGTTGCCGAATTCGCAACGCACCCTAGCTGAAGCATTATTGTTATCTGGGTATCGCACAAACTGTTTCTCGTCCAACCCAAATATCACACCTACTTTTGGCTTCAAGCAGGGGTTTAGCGAAATGCAACACGACGTGTTCGCTAATGCCGACGCATTGATTGCGAATGGTAAGCAATGGCTAGAGGCCGGTGGCGCGCAGGCTTCTTTTTTATACCTTCACCTGAACGACGCGCACTATCCTTACGACCCAAATGCGAACTATGCGGGCATGTTTAATAATACTGGCATTGAGGTAACCCTCAATGGGCCAACTGAAATGGAATTTCGCGCAAGTGAAGGGGCCTCCTTTAGCGAGATGGAGGTTGAGAGCTTGCGTTTATCTTACGCGGAAGAAATTCGCTACCTCGACGATCTTGTTGGCGACTTCGTCAGCGACTTGCTACAAGCTCGCGATGACGTGATTGTCATTATCACTTCAGACCACGGTGAAGAGTTTCTAGAGCACGGCGACCTCGGTCACGGCCACACTGTCCACGACGAACTCATTCGCATTCCGTTGCAGTTTGCTGTTAGCGATAATCTAATGCAGCGCAAGCAATGGCGCCCAGGGCTTTATGGCCAGCAGGTTCGGCAAATGGATGTATTGCCTACTGTACTAGAAATATGCGGGGTTGAATGGCCGTCCACGGCTGTCGCTCTTGATGGCCAATCACTACTTCCGTTCTTTAGAAATGACTCGGCGCAAAGCGACCGTAGCGCCATTTCTGAAACAGATAGCCAGGGGAGTGCCCTATCCGGCTTTACCGGGCCGCTGCGCGCATACCGCTTGCCGCATGCAAAGTTGATTGTTAGCGACCCATGGTCATCACTACCTTCTAGCCGCGTTTGGTTGTTTGACTTACAAGCCGACCCGCGCGAAACGGCAAACCTTGCCCAGCAAAAGCTTGATGGAGTTAGCGCTCTATTCAACGACTACAAAGCAAGTGGATGGTTGCTGCCAAGCTTCAGCAACTCTTCGGTTGCCATAACTATTTCCGAAGAAGAGAAGTTCGCGCTTGCTGCATTAGGCTATGGGGAAGACTCTGAAGGTGCCGCTAATGATTTACAAGACAGCTACTTCAGCCCACGGGCTGTGCCCTGGGTCGAACTTGAACTTAGCTTAGACTAAATTAGTTTTGTCTTACCAGGTACTGGCACAGAAGCATCAACGCCCGGCCCCCCAACCCATTGAGTCGGGGTTAATTCAAGCTGAGAATTAAGCGCCTGATCCCAGGTCACAACCTGGCCTGTATATGCCGACATGCGCGTCATGATTGCCGCCAAGGTTGAGTGCGCCATGTCAACACCTTGATTCATCGCGCTACCATTGCGAATGGACTCGAACAAATCATCGTGCTCGGTTTGATACATATCGTTACTTGGGCCATCGTATTTCCATGCATTCTCGCCTTTGATCACAAATTTATTTGCCCAGCCATCCACGTAAGCGATGCCGGTCGAACCAATAATGCGGTCAAGGTTTTCCATGTGGCAACCCTTCATTTGACGACACTGCAAAGTGGCTTGAGTTCCGTCCGCCCAATTATATACTGCCGAAAAGTGGTCGAAGATATTGCCATATTTTGCCTCGGTGCGCGTTTGGCGCCCGCCGCTAGCCATCACACTTGAAGGCGTTTCATCACTCTTAGCCCATAAGATTTTATCGACCGAGTGAATGGCCTGTTCGACAACATGGTCACCACCGAGTTGTGCATAGTAAACCCAGTTGCGTAACTGGTAATCCAAATCAGACCAACCTTCTTGGCGATCTTTGCTCCATAGTTGACCTGCCATGTAGGTAGCGTGTACACCGACAACCTTGCCGATTTCGCCTTGATGAATACGTTGGTAAAGAGCGCGGTGCCCGAATGCGGAGCGCCAACAAAACCCACTAGCCACTGACAGGCCTTTTGCCTGTGCCGTTGCCGCGGTTTCAATAACCGAACGCACTCCGGCGCCATCTACTGCTACGGGTTTTTCGCAAAACACGTGGCATCCGGCTTCGACGGCCGCGCGTAAATGCTGCGGGCGGAAAACGGGCGGCGTAGCCAATAAAACGACATCTACCTGCTCGATTACTTTTTCGAAGGCGTCGAAGCCGACAAACTGGCGCGTGCTGTCCGCCTGTAGGCGGTCGCCAAAGGTTTTAGTAAGCCCAGCGTGTGATTGCTGCAAGCGGTCGGCGGTTAAGTCGCCCATCGCATAAAGCACAACATCGGGGTCAGCGTTGAGCGCTTGCATTGCTGCGCCTGTGCCGCGGCCACCACAGCCGATGAGGCCGACTCGCAATTCTTTAGCACTATTGGCAACAGCTTTTGAGCCTAATAAAGAGGTGGTGGCGATCCCTGCTGAGGCGCCTTTAAGGAATGTTCTTCGATTCATATAACTAGTTATAGAGATGCGGTTTCTGGTCTACTGTCCGTTACGATACGAAATCCTACGTAACCTGCGTCGGACATCCACCAAGAACTTTTTGGCCACTGCGGGTCACGAGCCTGCCAAGATATTTGGTAAATAGACGATAGCCCAGACTCTAATTGCGAGGCCTTGTCCATGAAACTACCGCCCATCGTCATCCCTTCTGGCGCTGATGGGTCTGTAACCCACTCTTCTACGTTGCCAATCATGTCAAATATGCCGTTCCCATTAGCGGCGTATTGTCTAACTAAGTGCGGCGCACCCCCAGAATTTTCAGCAAGCCAAGCGGTTTGCGCAGAGATTTCTTGTTCGCCTAAGGCCGCACGCCACTCATCGGCCGTCGCTAATCGGAAATTATGATTTTGCTTCGCGCTGAGCCAAATGCAAAAATTTTGCGCCGCTGCATAAGTCATGCCAATCGCAGGCATATTGTCATGTCCGTAACCGCGAGTCACCGGAAATACCGAATGGCTGGGGCCAGTAACTCCATCAATTTCTATCTGCTCATCTTCACGCAAGAAAAACAAATCGTAGACATCCCAACTCACTTCTGTTGTTGACACATAAAGGGTTTTGTTGTCGGCAGTGGTGATTTCCTTAAATTCGATTGAGTTCTCGTCTGCTAAATTCAACGTTACTGTTTTGTCTTTTTGCCCTGACAAAAAATCCACCAAGTCAGAAAGTTCGGAATCGCTCATCTTCTCAGAAATGTCTTGGGGCATCGCTGATTCGGGCCGTGGCTCGGTAATAAATTTAAGGATTTGCTCGGCGTCATATTTCGAACCAATGCCGCTTAGGTCTGGCCCGGCAAGGTTCACAAAACCATCTGGCGTAACGCCTGACATGCTGTGGCATTTTGTACAACCAAGCACGGCATTTTCAGAGAAAATCTTTTTGCCTCGAACCAATGGGCCTTCCGCTTTTATAGATGAAAAGTCGAGGTCCATGCCTTTTACTGAATCGGTATCGCGCAGTGGAAATTCTTGCCACTCGTTGAGCAACATATCAAAGCCATGTGGCGCTGCCCATTTTTGCAAATACACCGCCACCTCTTCTAATAAGTAATCCGGGTTGCTAGCGTCGCTAGCATAGCTATGCAGTTCTTCCGCATAAGCCTTGCTTCCGATAAAGTTTTTACATGCAAGAATTCTTCGCACGGAAGCAGAGCTATATTTATTGTGATCTGCCGAAAGCGCGGCGACCTGCTCTTTGGCAGAAATTATTTCGCAATCGTATATAGCACAAATAGCCTCATCCCTGATTTGCGCATTGCTGTCATCTAAGAATTTTATCAGCTCAACGCTACGGGTTTTACGCAAGGCCAAAACGCTTAGCATGCGTTGGTCCCGAGTGTGCTTTACTATTAGAGATGACAACTCGCCGGGCGGTGCTTGTGCGGCAACAGCCTCAACTAAGGCGCTGCGTACGAACCTATCGGCGGTAGTGGCGTGGCCGTATAGTAGCTCTAAATGGCCCGGGTAATGCGCTAGACCGAGTGCGGCGAAATACTGAACGCGGGGCGATGCGTCGCTTATTCCTTCAACAAACCATGCCTCTGATCTCTCATCATGAATCTCGTTTGCGCTTCGCAGAAACTGGGCGCGCACTTGCGCGTCGCCGTCACTAAGGCATATTTCCGGTAAATGGTTTCTCCCTTGAATGCGCGACAACGAGCTAAGCGCCCACAGGGCATGGCATCGAGCGAGTGTCGGGTATTGGGCATTAACTGCGACAGAGTGCAGCTGCGGAACTGCGTGTCTATTTACCAATTCAAACTGTGCGCGCTGACGAACGCGTTTATCTTTATTAGACAACAGGTTAATTAGTGTTTCATTGCGTAATTCTGAGATGTCGCAGCTTAAAAACTCGACACTCTGTTGTTGCGCATGAATATCGGCACCAGCAAAGTCGGCGCGAAAAACATTGCCTACACCATCGCCAACCCAGCCTTTAACCCAATCGCTTAAATACATTGAGCCATCCGGGGCGAAACAAACATCGGTGGCTAACACCTTCCACCAAAACTCTTCTTCGGACTCGAAAGCAAACCCGGCGCCATCTTCTTTTATGGTAAAACGCAAGATGCCTGAGTAATCTGATCCACCGCGGAAATCTGCAAGGAAGAACGAGTCATCATATTCTGGGCCCATGCCAACGCCAGGATAATGCGCCAAGCCAGAAGGGCCTGCAGCAATATTCGCTAAAGGAGAATTCAAAAATTGAGGGTGGTCTTTCTCGCTAGCATCCCACCACGATTCACGCATCCACTGGCCGCGGTCTGGCAAAGACTGAAAGTTCATTCGCCATCCGCTATCACTACCTTGATATAAATAAACTAAACGCGCGCGATCGCCAGCATCAGAGTTATTATCTACAGTAAATAAGTTGCCGTGGTCATCGAAAGCTAACTCTTGCGGGTTACGCAATCCATAACTAAAGACTTCCAGATCGCTGCCGTCAGGCCAAGAGCGGAATACCGCTCCGCGCCCCGGCTCGGCAAAGATTGCCCCTTCTTTAGTAGTGATATTGTAGCCACGGTCGCCAATGCTCCAATAAATTCTGCCAAAGGGTCCGCGGGTTAATCCGTGCATGTCATGTCCACGTAATGCCACGCGCACTCCGAACCCTGTTTGCATGTTTTCACGCATATCAGCGATGTCATCGCCATCGGTGTCGCGGAACTTCCACAGGTCGGGGATACATGTGTAGTAAACATCGCCGTCTAAATAAAGAAGACCGGCGCCGGTGCCTGCGAGTAAGTCATCGAAGCCACCAGCGTAGACCGTACTCTTATCGACAATAAAGTCACCGTCTAAATCTCGCATCAGCATTATGCGATCTTCATTGGTCGTCCACTTTTCTACTAACTCGGGGTGATGCTTGCGGTACATATCACCACGCTCTTCAACAGTTTGTAGTCGTAAGTCATCTTCGAGCCACTCCGGGAAAGTGCGGTTATCAGGCACGCCAAAAGTCTCTTGACGGTATGTTTCTGCAATAAATATCTCAAAATTGGGGCCTACCTCTAAGCACACTGGGTTAGCAAGCTGGGGAGCCTCTGCTACCTTCAAGATGTCTGCCTCAGCCTTAATCTCATGCTGAATCGAGGACATCGCGACTAAAAGGGCGACTATTGTGTTCATTTATCTATTTTTTTTGCTATTTTAGCACTAGTGACTAGCGTTTTACGCATTATTTACCATTTTGGCTTTGCATCATCGCGGCTACTGCGTACAATTTGTTCTTCATTAACCCCAAAGACTACAAATGACTACCGCTATCATGGATAACTTCACCAATGCTCAAGAATCGTGCTCACAGCTTAGCAAAGCCTTGACCCGCCAAGAGATTCTTGACCACGCCTCTAAATATAACGTGCGCTTCATGAGAATGCAGTTTACTGATATTCATGGCGCCAACAAAAACGTTGAAATTCCTGCAAGCCAGTTTGCAAAAGCTCTTGATGGCGAAATCATGTTTGACGGTTCATCAATCGAGGGCTTCACCCGCATCGAAGAGTCGGACATGCTGCTTAGCCCGGACTATGCGACCTACCGCATCGATCCATGGCCGAGCTCGGGCCAGTCACACACGGACCATGGCTTAGTTGCACACATTATCTGTGACGTGATGCTTCCTGGTGGCAAACCTTTCCCGGGCTGTCCACGCGGCATCCTTAAGAAAGTCTGTGATGAGGCGAAAGCAATGGGCTACGAGATGAACGCTGGCCCAGAAGCAGAATTCTTTTTGTTCATGCGTACCGAAGATGGCCGCGCAACCACCGAGACTCATGATAACGCGGGTTACTTCGACCTAGCGCCAACTGACCTCGGTGAAGAATGTCGCCGCGAGATTGTTATCGCTCTTGAAAAACTTGGCTTTGAGATTGAAGCTGCGCACCACGAAGTTGCGGCCGGCCAACACGAAATCGATTTCAAATACGGCAACGCTGTGGACACCGCCGACAAACTGTCTACATTCCGTTTCGTGGTTCGCAAGGTTGCGCGCGACATGGGATTACACGCCACCTTTATGCCGAAGCCTTTGTTCGGAGTGAACGGTTCTGGCATGCACGTTCACATGTCACTCTTTGAAAATGGCAAAAATGTTTTCTTCAAAGAGGGTGCGGATAATGATGGTGTCTCCGACATCATGCGTTGGTATGTCGGCGGCTTAATAACCCACGGACGTTCATTCTCTGCGGTAACGAACCCAACCGTTAACTCTTACAAGCGTTTAGTCCCTGGCTACGAAGCTCCTACTCACCTAGCGTGGTCGATGCGTAACCGTTCACCGCTAATCCGTGTTCCGGCTCGCCGCGGTACCGGAACTCGCTGTGAATTACGCAGTCCTGATCCTTCTTGCAACCCATACCTTGCTTTCGCAGTAATGTTGGCCGCGGGCCTAGATGGTGTGCGCAACAAGATTGAGCCGCCAGCACCGGTCACTGGTAATGTTTACACCATGAGCAAGCGCGAGCGGTCACGCTACAAAATTAAAAGCTTGCCCGCCAACCTCGGTGAAGCAGTCAATCAGCTTGAAAAGAACCCGCTAATGAAAGAGGCTCTTGGCGAGCATGTCTTTAGGCAATTCATAGATGCGAAGCGAACCGAATGGGGCGAGTACATCGCGCAAGTTCACGAATGGGAGCTCGATCGTTACTTAAGTAGCCTTTAATGAATTAAGTGTTCGCCATTAACTGGCGTTGCGCAACTAGGCGCACGGCCTGCTGCAAACAATAAAGCAGTGGCCGTGCGTCTGCTTTTTGTTGGCGTGCAATATCATAAGCCGAGCCGTGCATCGGGCTTATGCGCAAAATATCGGCGCCGACAAACAAGCTATTAGCCTGTTCGCGGGGTAGCATCTTTAGCGCAATAAAGGCTTGGTCGTGATACAGCGCAATTACCACATCATACCTGCCCTGAGCGCCCTCGCTAAAAACAACATCTGGAGCTAAAGGCCCGATAGTTGTTAAGCCAAATTGTTGATGCGCGCTCTCAATCGCTGGTAAAATCACTCGCCGCTCTTCATCGCCAAAAGCGCCATTCTCGCCAGCATGTGGGTTTAATCCGGCAATCACAACTCGCGGATTTTCAATGCGCAATACTTCGCGTGCGGCAAAGTGCGCAACTCGTATTTGTTCAGTCAAGTAATCCGTCGTTAGTGTTTTAATCGCGTTTGACAAAGACATATGCCGGGTGGCTATCCAGACTTTTAATTCGCCCGCACAAGCGAGCATGCCGTAACTACCTGAATCGCAAGTCTCGCCTATGAGTTGCGTTTGCCCCTCGTAGTCGAATCCGGCCAAATGCATACTCTCTTTATTGACAGGCGGCGTCAACATCGCGTCAGCGACGCCATCTAGGCATAAACGAGTGGCCTTGCGCACGGCCTCGACGGCAGCAGCGCCAAATTGTGCGCTAGCCACTCCGACTTGCGCACTCGGCTGCGGAGATAACAGCTCTAAAACGGGGGCAACCATTGGCTGGCTGGCTGCAAGCGCAAAGCCAGCAGCCGACGTTGAAACTGCGCGCAGGTCAATACCGATGTCAGATTGTGCCGCAACATCTTTGAGGTAATCAATATGGCCCAGGATTAATGGTGAGCAACTTTCGCGAGCCGCACTGTCGGCAAGGCAATGCAAAAGGACCTCGGGCCCGATGCCTCCGAGGTCTCCTTGGGTAACCACGATGCGCGGTTTCATTTGCTATTGTTATTTGTTATTGGTCGTAAAATTATTCGACCGAATAACCAATTGTAACCAATCGCCCCGCTGAGTTCACCGTAATTTTTAGCGATGCCGCCGGACTGTTTGGATTTGGCTCGATTGTTATCAATGCGTAAATGATTAATGCTGGTTGGGCCATTATATTGCGCGCCGGCAACTCTATTAAGTTCTGAGTTATCGGCAAAGCAAAGGCCCCGCTATTGGTGGTAATTGTCACTGTGCCGCCGATGTACTCGTCAGTAACCCACTGGTTCAAGCGAAGCTTGCCTTCTTCGAGGCGACTATCGTAAACCACGGCAAGACCATCGCGATATAAGCCCAAAATACTGTTCTCGTCTCTAGAGTTGACTCCGCCAAAAGGTTGGCCGGCAGCGGTCATAATATCGTCCGTCAATTTACTTGCTGAACATAGAGCAAACACCGGCAGTGGTGACCTGTATAAAGGCTTAATGCTCGACTGAGGCGCTGGGAATAAATGATTAAGCTCTTCTGCGAACTTAATTGGCAAGCTTCCGATTACGGGATTATCGC
Source organism: uncultured bacterium (assembly GCA_964011335.1). GTDB lineage: Bacteria > Planctomycetota > UBA1135 > UBA1135 > UBA1135 > JAPKEZ01. Next base: position 5,767 of record CAXGOF010000008.1, on the reverse strand, counting down.
CATGATCGCCGTCCCCTGAAAGGCTTTGGGAGCCTCCCCCTGACGTATAAGCGGGGGAGGCAAACGTCAAAGCTATGACCGCACAAGCAGTAGTCGCAAGCATAAGCCTCAACGGTTTGATTAGTTTAGAGCGGGATGAATTCATTAGTTTTCTCCTAGCATTTCAAGCGATTGTTTCCATCCCTCGAAATCGTATTGGCGGTACAGCTCAAGCGCGCGCTGGGCGTATTGCTCGTCGTTGAGTTGCTGGTGTTGCATGGCGATATTGTGAAACACAAAGCCAAATGTTGTGTCAAGCTCGAGGATGCCGCTTGCGACAATCCAGCGGTAGTAGCGCAAAGCGGCTTTGTGGTTTTGTTGCTCGTTAAACACCATCGCGATTTGCATCGCTGCGTGAACTCGCATCACTAGCCGCTCGGAGCCCTTAAACACTCTCTCGAATTGCGCAAAGGCTTGCTCGAAGTCTTGAAGGTGCACATGAATTTGGCCTAGATATAAATTCGCCTCAGAATACTGTGGTTTTAATGCTAAACATTGTTCAAGCAAGCTCCTGCCTTTTGCTAGAGCGTGCTTTTTGCCAGTTGGCAATGATATTTTCTCGCTGTTATGCGTGCCAGCAAGCTGCGCATCGGCTAATGCAGAAAAGGCTTCAGAGCCCACAAAGTCTTCGATGTCCACGGGCGCCTCTGAAACGGACAGCAAATAGCTGTCTTCGCTTGCGGCTATCAGGGTATAGGCCTTGCCTAGCTGGTATAAAGCGCGCGCAAGTCGACGCACAATTTGCGCATCGTCGCAATCGCCAAAGAATTCTTTTACAGCAGATATCGAACATTTAGCCACATCGAATTGGCGTGCATGAAGTTCGTTATGCGCCAAGGCTTGTAAGCGAATCGCCCCAAAGAATTCTGCACAATCGGAACAATGCTCGAGGTGCAGCATTGCGCCAGAGGCCTCATTATCTGTAACTTGCGCGTCAAGCATTGCGCTAAGCAATGATTGGAAGTCGAAGCAACTCATTTTGGGGTGGTTATCCACGGACGCCCCCTTTGTTTTCGCCGACGAACAATCCTTTACTTACTTTAGGCGCTGCCTTTACCGGCATAGCATTATTGCCGCTAAAGCTTCTCTTCATGACGTTATATATCTTGCGCCGCGCGCGAAAAATACGCATCTTAAGATTTTCAACTCGGATTTCCAGAGCTGCGGCTACATCGCGGTAGGTAAAGTTCTCAACTTCGGCTAAATGTAAGGCGCGCTTCTCTTGGGGCGAAAGTGTTTTGAAGGCCTGCGCATAAAAATGCAAATAGAGCATCCATGATTGCGCAAGGTTTTCGTAATCTTCTTTAGCCGCAGAGCACTCGTATGGGTTCACGACAGAAGGATCTTCTATTTCTAGTGCGGACTCAACGCCATCGCTTTGACGGCTAATGAGAGAAATCGCCTGGTTGCGCTGGGCACGGCGGCTGACCTTCAGCGCGGTGTTACGAGCAATAGAGTGCGCCCAGTTCTTAAAAGCACCGTCTTTAGTGGCATCAAAGTTCGTGGGGTATTTATAGATGTTTACAAACACCTCTTGCATCACGTCATATGCGTCAATCGGGAAGAAGCTGCGGCTTAGGTGGAAACGCACCTGTTTTAGCACCATTTCTTGCGCAAACTCATAGAGCAGCGCGTAAGCCTCTTGCGATTGGTGTTCTGCAAATAAGCCCATCAAGTCTGTGCATAGACGATCTTTTTCTGTGGGCGACAAGCCCTCTAAGCCTTTGCTTGAAAACAAGATACGCTCGTGGCCATACTTGGCCCCCAACACTTCTAGCCGACTTGCGTTACAAGCTAATCGGTAAGCGATTGGTGTGGAAGGGGACATCGGCAGTTCTGCTAGTAGGGTATATATTAAAGGTAACCAATTATTCCAGGAAATGCGGCGAGAAATGGGAAAATATGGGCGCCAGCAAGCAACTGACCTGTTCCCCCTGTCTGCTTGCCACAGTGGATCATTGCTTATTTTTGTTAATTGAAAAATACTTCTGCCTATTGCGAATAAAGTTATCCGCAGCTCTTGATTCAGCACGATATCTTTTGTGCGTAATTATTTTCTGCATATTAAATAAAATGTTGCCGTATGGGAATGATGCTTAGGGGAAGGCCTGTGTAAAGGAGTATAGGGCTAGGCGTGATCCCCGATATATGTTCCTGAAAAAACCATCGTACTAAAAGAATATTCAAACAATTAGCCGAGAAACGAAACATCCCTGCCCCGCTCTATCTCGTCAAACTGATGCATCGGCTCAAAAGCGGCGACCGCCAACACTTCAGCTTGCTGGGCCATATCTTTACGATCCGCATGCGACACAGTCTCTTCCAAAAATTTAAGTTGCGCCACTTTATTATCAAAGGTCAACAACTTATAAAAGTGCGGAGGGAAAGTCATCTCACCCCACCACGCCATATCCGTTTCGGCGTAATTATGTTTTGAACTGGTAGTGTAGCGCAGCACCGCAATATGCACAGGCAGCTCAGACTGTGCGGCCACCTGAAACATATTTGATTTAAACTGGCGAACTTCGCCGCCTGAGGAAGAGGTGCCTTCTGGGAAAAAGATAACTCCGCTGCCCGCATTAACTTTATCGGTAATCCCTTTAATTGCTTCGACCACGCCACGGCGTTGAGCGCGGTTAATGAACACGGTTCCGGCCGCGCGGATTAACGGCCCCATCACTGGCCACTTTGCCAATTCGGATTTGCCTAAAAAGAAGCCGTCAACTTGCGACCACAAAATCATGACGTCTAAATAACTAAGATGATTGCATGCCAGCAAGTATGGCGCTGTAGGTTTAGGGCCACTGCTCGCTACCTTCACCCCCATTACCAGTAGCGTGCAACGCGACCATGCACCGAGCATCGCCAACAATAACTTATCTGCCGCACTCGATGAGGCTATTCGAACTAGCGGTGGCAGGAATAGGCCTAAGACCAATACTGCCAATACCGCAAGCCCGACCACTAAACGAATAATCCCGCGCGCATGGGCAAGGAGAAAGCGCAGCATTAATTTCTAGCAGAGGCGCGCTCGGCAGACAAGGCCTCGAGATGCTCGGTGGCATCCGGCGTTGGGTAACAGCCCGTAAAACAACCTGTGCAAAAATCTTTAATCTTGTCGTTGCCCTCTCGGCCTCCATCGACCATGCGTTGAAGGTCTAAGTAACACAGCTCATCGGCCCCGATCTCCTCGCAAATTTCATTGAGGCTGCGATTGGCGGCCACGAAGTCGTTATCGGTCGCCATGTCGATGCCGTAAGGGCATGGGGCAACCAAGGGGGGCGACGTCGAAGCGAAGTAAACTGCTTTCGCCCCTGAGGCGCGGGCAATTTCAATAATCTTGCGCGAAGTATTGCCGCGCACAATAGAGTCGTCGACAAGTAATACCACCTTATCTTTAAACTCGAGTTGGATCGGATTTAATTTACGCCGAATAGATTTTTGTCGCTCCTCTTGGTTGGGCATGATGAAGGTGCGCCCAATGTATCTGTTTTTTGTAAAGCCTTCGCGGTATGGGAGCCCTAACTCTTCGGCGCAAGCCAAGGCGGCGTCACGCGCGCTATCTGGTATTGGAATAACCACATCCGGAGTCGGGCGCCCTTCCTCTTCCCATTGTTTCGCCAAAGCAACACCAAAGCGACGACGCGATTTGTAAACGCTGATCTCATCTAAAAAAGAGTCTGGCCGCGAAAAGTAAACGAGTTCGAAAATGCACGGTGTGTGTTTTTCTTCTGCCACTTGAATGAACTGTGGCTCTTCGCCGGGAACAATAACCACAGCCTCTCCGTTGCGCAAATCACGAACACGCTCGAAGCCAATGACATCAAATGCTACCGACTCCGAAGCGATTGCCCATTCAGTGCCTTCATCTGAATCGCGACGGCCCAACACGCATGGCTTAATGCCGTGCGGATCGCGAAAGCCAAACATTACCCCTTCGGACAAAATCCCGCCTACTGAATATGCGCCTTTTGCGCAATCAAAAGCAGCCTTCACCGCAAGACCAACGCGTTCGGCGATATCGTCGGAGCGTAAAGTACGTTGCATGCCTTGCGCGAAAGCATAAAGAATGGCCTCGACGTCGCATGACGATTCGAGAACAATATTATCATCTGGGAATTTACTTTTTCGCAAATCAACCCAGTTAGTTAAGTTGCCGTTATGCGCCATCGCAACACCAAACGGAAAGTTAATGTAAAACGGCTGCGCATCTTCTTCGGCGCCCATCCCTACTGTCGGGTAACGCACATGCCCTATCGATAAATTACCCTTAAGGCGCTGCATGTCACTATAGCGAAAAATATCACGCACCATCCCGTTTTGTTTTCGCAGGTGAAACATGCCGTCAAAAGACAAGATGCCGGCGGCGTCTTGACCACGGTGCTGAAGTGCAATTAAGCCTTCGTAAAGTTCAGGGGCGACGTCACGCCCAGGCAAGCCAGCAATTCCGAGGAAGCCACACATGGAGAAAGCATTTGGTAAGGTGTTATGCGGTAATTCGCGAATATATTGTAATTAATCTTTCGACGATTTGCGCGTCATCACGGTGTAATTCATCAGCCCATTGCCGCTTTTTGTCTTCGCGGTCATAAAGCGGGTCATAATAGTGGTCAAGCAAAATATCAACCAAGACGTCGTAATTGCCATCTTCTAGCAGCAGCTGCAGCTCGCCCACCCACTTAGCCCCGATGCGTGACTCAAGAAAAGGTAGTGCCCTAGAAATTTGCTGCTTTGCATTTGGTTCAGCCAGATAATCTTCCTGTAAAGTGCGGCGGCGGAACTCGCGGCTAGCGGTGATTTTAAATTGGGCCCCGTTGCTCATTTCCGCAAACAGCCCTTCTGGGATAACGACGTCGCCAACTTTGCGGCTCTCGCCCTCGATAAAAACCGCTGACGGCTCTAGCTCTAAAAGGCGCTGCAGCAATCGCGATTCGAACATCTTCTGGCCAACAGGGTGGCGTCCAACGGCCCCCAGGGCTGATGATCGGTGTTTGGCCAAGGACTCGAGACACAAGGTGGTGTTGCTAAAGGCCTCTTCAATCTCAGTCAGTAGATTCGTTTTACCGACTCCTGTTCGGCCGCGGAGCACGAGGCATGGCGGATAAGAGAATGTGTCGAGGGAATCCATTACCCATTGGCGATAGCTTTTATAACCGCCTTCGAGCAGCACAGCGCGTACGCCAAGCGAAAGCAATAAACTCACGAAAGAGCGAGAACGCATCCCTCCCCGCCAGCAATAAACGACAATTTCGGTGGCGTCGGTTAGGGGCTGATTGACATCGATTGGCGTGTCTTCAATCCCGCCGCGTAGGTTTTGCGCGAGGATGTCAAAGTTGCTGGCCAGTAGCCCACTATCTATAGATTGGCCAAGGGCCTGCTTGAGTAATTGCGGCAAGCGTTTTTCAATCATTTTCAGCCCTTCAAGGTAAGCTGCATCTGGCGAGTGCTGTTTATAAAGAGTGCCTACCACCGCGCGCTGCTCGTCGTTGAAAAGCGGAACATTCTCGGCCCAAGGCACGTGATCGGTTGCGTACTCGCTGGGACTGCGAAGATCAATCCAGCGCAGGTTATTGCGCTTTTTTAAGCTTTGGAAAGAAAAGGCGGGTAACAAGTGTGCCGCTACTTTAAATTATCCGCAATGCAAAAGCTCATCGAATGTGTGCCGAACTTCAGCGAAGGACGAGATCTGGAAATTATCAAACAGATTACCGACGTTATCGTTAGTATC
>CAXGOF010000007.1:0-21590 GCA_964011335.1 uncultured bacterium | reverse complement strand
AGAAGAGATATTCACATGTTCAAACAACTGAGCATTCATAAACTCGTGAAATTGGTTGCCATCTAGATATTCATCCAGATTAAAAGTATTAGCTAGGCTGAAATCTAAATCAGCTCCGCGCAACAGAGCATAGACTGGCTCCATTGTTGAACCTGTTGCCAGCATTAGATTGGCTGCGGGTTTATCACGCAGCGTTTGAGTAATTATCTCGACGGCTTGCTGTTCAATCGACAAGAATCAATCGCCAGCGTAGCCAAGGCCACTAAGGTCAGCCCCGGGCCCTTCGGTGCGGATCTTTTCGATAGCCGCGGCTGGGTTAGTTAAATCGTCTTTCATCTCAGGGAAAGCTTGCATCGCATAATCGATGATGCTGTCGCCAGTTTCGACAGTTGCACTAGTCACACATAGATCAACCATCCGCTTTAGCTCGCCTTGAGTTAGTTTGTCGGCGTGAGAAGATGTCAGTGTTTCAAAATTGGCAAACGCCATGTCATCGTCAGCGCCAGCACAGCCCAGTTCAAAAAGGCCTATTAACGCATCAGCCCGGCTGTCGCCATCACCATTATCTCGAGCGTATTCATATCCGGCTTTGGCCAAGTCAGTGTCGCCCGCGCTCTTTGCCGAGTCAGCTCGGTCAATTGCAGTGTTAACATCAGTGAAAACTGGCGCAGAATCGCCAGCACATGCCCAGAAAAAGGTGCTAATTAGAAGTAGTGTAGAAAGTCGCATTTGGATTAAGGGTCAGAGGCAGAACTGCCTATTGGCAATAATCTTACAACAATTTCATGCAATCACAATTAAAACCTAAAAACACTTCCAACTATCGTGATAATGGCCGATATTTGATGCTACGGGTTAAAAAAGTGAGATAAGTACACCTATTGCACTCCAATCGTGTAACCTATCGCACTCTTGCCACTTACGACTCCCATGCAAAAAGAATCTAAGGCCACTATGAAAATACCTCGTCCTCTGTATCGCAGAGTGCAGCAGGTAATAGCCAACTCTGGGTTTTCTTCGCCAACTGAGTTCGTTGTTTACGTTTTACGTGATCTTATGAGCGAAGTAGAGTCCAAAGATGACCAAGAGTTTTCACCCGACGAGCTTGCGGCCATCCGGCAGAAGCTTAAAAACCTCGGGTATCTCTAAAAAACCACTCCTAACCCCAATCCAAAAATAATCAGATGATTGCTCCACACGGCGGAACACTTGTAAATTGCGTAGTCGAAGGCGACGCCCGCACAGCTCTACTTGCTAAGGCAGAGGGCCTGGCGAAAATTACTCTTAACTCACGCGAAGCTAGCGACTTAGAAATGATTGCTACTGGTGCCATGAGCCCACTGAATGGTTTCATGGGTGCCGATGATTACAACGGTGTATGCGACAATATGCATCTCGCTAATGGTGTTGCGTGGCCGCTGCCTGTAGTCTTATCACCTAAAGATGGCGAATCTGCTGCGGCCGGCGATGAAGTCGCTTTGGTTGGTGAAGATGGCTCTGTTTATGGTGTGATGACCGTGAGTGATGCATACCAGCCAGATAAAGCTGCTGAGCTAACTAACTGTTACCAGGGCGATGCTGAGCACCCGGCATCTGATTACTTGAATTCAATCGGCGATACATACGTTGGGGGCTCCATTGAAGTTGTAAACCTGCCAACTTACGAGAAGCATAACGAATTTCGTCTGACACCAGCTATGACTCGCGCCGCATTTGCCGAGAAGGGATGGGACAAGGTTGTGGCATTCCAGACTCGTAACCCAATCCACCGCGCTCATGAATACCTCACAAAGGTTGCAATCGAGCAAGTAGACGGATTGCTCATTCACCCATTGGTTGGCGATACTAAGGCAGACGACATCCCTAGTGATGTGCGTATGGCTTGTTACCACGCTCTAATGGAAAAGTACTACCCACTTGATCGCACCATGCTTGCTGTTTACCCACAGGCAATGCGTTACGGCGGACCACGCGAAGCTATTTTGCACGCTGTTTGTCGTCAAAACTACGGCTGTACTCACATCATCATCGGTCGTGACCATGCGGGCGTCGGCTCGTACTACGGCACCTTCGATGCACAGGATATCTTCAAGCAATTTGCCGAAGATGAAATCCTTATCGAAACACTTCTCTTCGAGCATGCATTTTACTGCAAGCTGACTGGCGGCATGGCTTCAACGAAGTCTTCACCTGCTGGACCTGAGGATAAGATCTTCTTAAGTGGGACAAAGGTGCGTGACATGTTGGCTGGGGGTATACGTCCACCTGCTGAATTCACTCGTCCTGAAGTTGCAGATATCTTAATCGAGTCTTACGCCACTCCAACTAGCGCTTAATAGAAAAAAACGGAATAAAACATGTTTGGTCTCTTCAAAAACAAACGCACGAACAATCACTTGTTCGTAATTACCCTCGACTCTTGTCGCTTTGATTCATTCATGGCTGCCGAACCCGAGAATATTGCCAAGCTTTGTGGAGGCCTGCATAATGTTGAAAAGCGTTATTCCTACGCTGGTTGGACTGCACCGTCGCACTACAACCTGCTTACGGGCTTGGTGCCACATAGCAGTCCCACGGAAGTCTATGCTTCTGAATATTACAAGCACGACCTCTACAAATTTAAAGACCGTTTGGGCGTAGATGAAGCGGGTTTCGAGGCGATGATTCCTCACTTATGGTTGCCTTCATACATGAAAGGCATGGGTTATGAAAACCATGCCTTGGTATCTTTGCCGGTTCTCAACCCGGCGACGGGTATCAACCGCGACTTCGATACTTTCAAATTGATGCCTAAGCATAATGATATGCTGGCGATGCTTGACGATATTGAAAATCATAAAACACGCGAATCTAAAGGCTTGAAGGGCAACACGCCGCAGTTCTACTTAATGAACGTTGGCGAAACGCACTACCCATATGGTTTGCCCGATGAAGACAAGAATGATTTGCCACATATCTCTGGTGTGAATGGTATTTTTCGCAAGTTAGATAATCAAATCAACGAAGACACTGGCGATTTGGTCTCCGACAACGAATCGGGCGACTGGATGGACATGGAAATGATTGATAAGTGCCGTCAGCGTCAAATTGATACTGTCAAATATCTTGACAAAGTGGTGTTCCCACGATTCTACGACATGCTTCCTAAAGACACCTGGGTCATCGTTACTGCTGACCACGGTGAGTTGTTTGGTGAAGCCGGTTATTTTGGGCACGGTCCAATCATGCACGAAAAGTGCTTCGAAGTACCCTTCCTAGAAGGCAAGCTTAAGTAATAAAAAATCCCAACCCTTAATTAAAACAATGTCCAACAAAAAAGGATTTACTCTCTGGTTTACTGGTCTCTCTGGATCTGGTAAGTCAACTCTATCTCGCATGATCGAAGGTGAATTGCGTCAGCGCGGTGCATCAGTTGAAGTTCTCGACGGAGACGAAGTGCGCGAAAACCTGTCAAAGGGTTTGGGCTTCTCAAAAGAAGATCGTGACACCAACGTCCGTCGTATCGGCTATGTAGCAAAGCTGCTTTCACGTAACGGGGCTGCTGTAATCACAGCTGCTATTTCTCCGTATGCTGAAGTCCGTGACCAGTGTCGCTCGATGTCCCGAAACTTCATTGAGGTTTATACCGAGTGTTCTATCGACGAATTGACCCGTCGCGACGTGAAGGGTCTTTATGCAAAGGCTATTTCAGGCGAGATTAAGAATTTCACTGGCATCTCTGACCCTTACGAGGCTCCAGAAAACGCTGAAATTACAGTCAACTCTGAGACTCAAACTGCTGAAGAATCCTTGGCGGTAATCATGGGTTACCTCGAAGAAAACGGACACATTGCAGGCGTAGTAGCAGGCGCATAATCGCTCGTAAAAATCAAGAAAGGGGCCTCTAGCCCCTTTCTTCTTGTCTATAGATAAACCATAATTAAACCTTGATGAAGAGTAAGAAACTCCTTCTGTGTTTCGCGGTAGCCATAGCATGGCTAGTAGGTTCTGAACCAGCGCACGCATACATCGGCCCTGGCGCCGGTTTTGCCTTTCTGTCCGGAGGCCTAGTGTTGATAGGATCTCTGTTTTTGGCGATTGGTATTTTGGCGATATATCCGCTGAAAATGATTTACCGTTTTGTAATCGGCAAAGGTCGTATCAAAGGCGACACCAAGCGCTTAGTAATAATCGGCTTTGACGGCATGGACCCACGTCTAGCCCAACGTTTTATGGATGAGGGCCGTATGCCAAACATGAAGGCTCTTGCGGATGAAGGTACCTTTAGTCCGCTACAAACTTCTTATCCATCGATGTCACCGGTGGCCTGGTCGTCTTTCGCGACAGGCGTTGACTCCTCGCGGCACAATATTTTCGATTTCATTACACGCGACCCGTGTACCTATCTACCTATCCTTTCTTCTACCGAAATCACTAGCGGTGAGAAGGCGTTGCTTAAGATTGGCAAGAAAGAATTCTTTAAGCGCCCAACCTCCGGCATGCGCTTGCTGCGGAAGGGAACGCCATGGTGGAAGACGCTTGGCGAGAAGGGTATTTTCTCCAACATCATTCGAGTACCGATAACATTCCCGCCTGAAGAATTTAATGGTGTGTGTCTAAGCGGTATGTGCGTTCCTGACTTAAAGGGCACTCAAGGTAGCTTCACCTTCTGGACGACAGACTCTGCGCTTTCCGGCCCTGACGCAGGTGGTGATGTTTTGCTCGTGGGGCGCTCTGGTGATACCATGCGTTGTCCGATTACAGGCCCTCAAGATCCTTCGGCCAATGAAATCAGTCCAATGCGCATTCCAATGCGTATCGATGTGCTGACTGAAAACGAAAAAATTCGTTTGACCATCGGCGCTAAAGGCAAGGAACAAGTCATAGAGCTTGGCGTTAAAGATTACTCCGAATGGGTTACTCTTGAGTTTAAATCTAAGAAAGGTAAGGCGAAGATTACGGGTATTGCGCGCTTCTACTGCATGGGTACCGGGCCAGAGTTTGGTTTGTACATGACGCCGATCAACATCGATCCGTCAAACCCAGCGATGCCAATTGCGCATCCTACGGTTTACTCCATCTATCTTGCTAAGAAGCATGGCCCGTTTGCAACCCTCGGCTTAGCCGAAGACACGTGGGCGCTCAACGAGCGCGTTATAGACGAAGAAGCATTTTGGAAGCAGGCGCTCAACATCTGGCAAGAACGTCGTTCACAATTGTTTGATGCCCTTGATAAGACGCCGAAGGGTTCTGTCGTATGTGTTTTTGACGGCACCGACCGCGTCTCTCATATGTTTCACCGTTACCTTGATCCGAGCCATCCGGCCAATGAAGGTAAAGATACTGAGTGGGGCAAAGATAAGGTCGCCGAGATTTACGGCATCGCTGATGACCTCGTTGCCGAAGTGCGCAAGAAGTTGAACCCTAAGCGCGACCGCTTAATGATTATCTCTGACCACGGCTTCTGTCAGTTTAAGCGTGGCATTAACCTTAATGCTTGGTTGCGTGACAATGGCTATTTAGTTCTGAAAGAATCTGCTCCGGTCGATGAAGAAAGTGGCAAGCAGATTTCGCGTGATTGGTTAGCAGATGTTGACTGGCACAAGACGAAAGCGTTTTCGCTTGGGCTGACGGGCATGTTCATTAACCGTGCCGCGCGCGAACGCGATGGTATCGTCGCGGAAGGCGCAGAATTCAAAGCGGTTAAGGCTGGAATTATCGACAAGCTCTCGCAATTGGTTGATCCTAAAACGAATGAATTGATTTTCCGCGAAGTGTTTGATGCCGAGAAGATTTTTACCGGTCCGTATGTGTTTCAGGCTCCTGATTTATTCATGGGCTATAAGCGCGGTTACCGTAACTCTTGGGATTGTGCCACCGGGGCATGTCCTGTCGAGGTGTTTTCGGATAATACTAAGTCGTGGTCGGGCGACCACTGCATCGACCCACGTGAAGTCCCAGGTGTGTTGTTCTCTGACACTCCGATTAACACCGACACTCCGAACTTGATGGACTTAGGGCCTACGACTTTGAAACTATTCGGGACAGATGTTCCTGCTAACATGCAAGGTAAGCCCCTGTTTTAATGAAGACTTCCTCACTCCTTTTTGTTGCTGTGTGCACTTTGTTTGGCGCCTGTTCTGATGCTGAGCTTTCTTCGGAAAAACGTGTTGTAGTATTCGGCGTCGATGGCTTAGATCCCGAGATGCTGCAAGAGCGCATCGATTCCGGGATGATGCCTAACTTCGCCAAGGCTATTGCTGGCGGATCTAAGCTGCAGTCCTTGCAAACATCATGGCCACCGCAGTCGCCAGTTGCCTGGTCGAACTTTATCAGTGGTGTTAATCCCGGAAAACATGGTTTGTATGATTTCATTCATGTTAATCGCGACGATTATGGGATTAAATCCTCAATGGTTGAAATAGATGAAGTCGGGATGGAAATGACTCTGTTCGGATATAACGTGCCACTTTCTGGTGGTGATTCGCGTTCGACTCGCAAGTTCCCCGCATTCTGGGAGGTCATGTCCGAGCAAGGTGTTCCTGTTTATGTGCACCGTATGCCTGCTTCTTACCCTTTGACAGAATCAAAAGCTGTCGTGTTCCCTGACATGGGTACGCCTGACTTGGTTGGTGCTCTTTCGGGTGTGGCATATTTGTTCACCGAAGACGAAGAGCAAGCCGCGCGTGTCTCTGATTCTTATCGCGTTGAGCGTATTAAGATGAAGCGCCGTAATGAGAATCTATGGAAGGCGTCGTCGCGTATTTACGGCCCAGCCGACACTATGATTAATGTTGAGAACTTTTTAGAAGAGCAGCATGCGGCCGAAGCTGCTGGAGATTTTGCTGCTGCTAATAAAGTGGCGAAAAAAATAGAGCGCGAGCAAGAAGTGTTTACCGCGATTGATTTGATGGTCGACAACACCGGGGACTCTCCAGTTCTTGCGGTTGAGGTTGATGGCGCTTACGCCATTGCCGGATTAGGTGAGTGGTCGAATTGGGTGCCTATCGAGTTTGTAATGCTCGGTGGTTTGGTTCCTGTTCCGGGTTACACTCGTTTTAGGTTCATTTCGGCCGAGCCTTTCGAGGCTTACGCTGTGCCTGTGCAGTTCGACCCTTGGGCTCCGGTTTCACCGATATCTACGCCTGACGAAGCTGCCGGCGAATTGGCTGATGCGATAGGGCCTTACTTCACGCAAGGCTTCGCCGATGCTTACAAGGCCTATAAGGGCGATGTACTCGACACTTCTGGCTTCATTAACGAATCCGACATGGTGCTTGAAGAACGCACCAAAATGATGCACTACGGTTTTGATCAAATCGATGAGACTGGTGGTTTATTGTTCTTATATGCCGGCTCCCTCGACATGCGTTGTCACATGTTATGGCATACCAGCGACGCGGAGCATCCACATCAAGAAGGCCCCGGAGAATACGATGGCGTGCCTTACGACAAGCAAATCGATCGCGTGTACGCGCAGATTGACACTATGTTTGGCGAGTTGATGGCGCGTGTTGAAGCGCTCGAAAAAGGGTACGGCGAAGAAATTGAGGTGATTGTCATGTCTGACCACGGCTTCGCTCCGTTCCGCCGCAAAATGCACGTGAACGATTGGCTGGTGCAGGAGGGTTATTTGGTGATGGCCGAGGGCAAGACCAAGACTGGCGCAAACGGTTTGGCCGGTGACGACATTGATTGGTCAAAGTCAAAGGCTTATGCGGTGGGCTTTAATGGCATCATTATTAACCGACAAGACCGTGAATCGCAGGGTATCGTTAGTGATAGCGAGGCCGTCGCATTGATGGCTGAGATAACGTCCAAATTAATGGCGATGACTGACCAAGGTAATAAAGTGTTTACGGCGATTAAACGTGCTGACGAAGTGTTCAGCGGCGAACAGCTGGCGCAGGCTCCAGATTTGCAGTTAGGCTTTAACATTGGCTACGGTGCATCTGACGAATGTGCGACTGGGGCAGTGACGGGTGAAGGCGTTATTGTTGATAACGATTCTCGTTGGTCGGGTTCCCACTTAATGGATCCAGAATTAGTACGCGGCACCATTGTCAGCGTAAACGGCCGCGACCTTGTAAAAGATCCGGCTCTTGAAGACATCACCGCAACTCTTTATAAGTTGTTTGCGGTTGAGGCTCCTGAGAATCTAGACGGAGTCCCGTTGTTCTAAACTCATAATAGAGAGAAAAAAAATGTTTGGTGGTAATAAAGTAAAAATAAATAAAGATATTCTTGAGCGCTGCAAAAAATGTGCAGAAATAGCTGGCTACGGTTCAGTGGAAGAGTTCATTGAGCACGTCCTAGAAAAAGAGCTGAAAGGTATAGAAGGTGCCGGCACCTCGGATGATGCGATTACAGAAAGCCTTAAGGGCCTAGGCTACATTAGCTAACATGATTGCCCGAATACGAGTAATCGGTATTTGTGCCGCTTTAGTGGCTATTAGCGTGTTTGCGCCGATGGTTATGAATGCCTTGTTTGACGCTTTTGATATGGCGTTGGGGTGGGCTGGCTCACTTGTCGTGGTTTCGGTTATTTCGGGATTAGTCGGTATTCTGTTTTTGATGGCGTTCCCGCATGTGTCTTCGCAGGCAGGTATTGTTGCGGTTAAAGACAGAATAAAATTTAACTTATTGGCTATTCGTCTGTTTCCAGACGAACTGTCAAATGTGCTAACTTCTACGGCCAAAACATTGTCCTGGAACTTCGCTTACATCGGTTTGAATTTGTTGCCGATGGTGGTGCTTGCGGCACCATTCATGATTGTGTGGTTTCAACTAAACAGTTTGTACGCTTTCCAGTCCGTTGAGGCCGAACAGCAGCAAACAGTGGTAATCGAGTTACATCAGACGGTGTCTCCTCAAGATGTTGTTCTTGAACTTAGCGAGGGTATTGCACTCGATCAGCGTGTAAACCTTGATGACAGTACTGGCCCAAGGATATTGCTAATGCTTACTCCTCATGCTGAGGGCTCGCTGCCGATTGGCTTAAGTTACAAGGGTGATAACTTTACAAAGAATCTAGAAGTAGGTACCGAACCGCGGCGTTTAGCGCGTATGCAAACATCGCAACCTTTGACTGAGTTTGCAGCAGCGCATGATCCGATTGTCTATTTCGGCGACCCGGTATTGCCGCCCGAATCTTTTTTGCAGTCCATCACGATTGACTACCCGGCAGCTTCGCTTGGTTTTATGGCGGGCGGCGAAATAGACATCATGATTTGGTTTGTGGTCGTGTCGATGGCGGTCGGCTTCGCGCTTAAGGGCGCGTTTGGCGTCGAGATATAATCTCGGTCGTGTATGGCCAGCAATTTAATCGAATTGTGGCCATACGACTTATGAGCACCAAGAACTTCTATAGAACAACTTCCGCAAGAGAGTTAGTTAAGTTGCCGTTATTCAAGGCTTGGGTATAAAGAGTGCGTCCAGCGGCATTTGGCGGAACATTTACCTGAAATGATGCATCACCGTTTGCGTCTGAACTAATAACAGGGAATTGGCTAATTGGCGGAGTCATGTCAACTATACCGAAAGAGGTGTTGATAGGACCGGCACCCGTTAGCGAGTAACCAATGATGCAGTTTGAATTAGGGGCTGCACCGGTAATACTGAAAGTAGCTGCTTGTCCTGCAACCATGCCAGTGATGGAGTAAGATAGCCCACCACCAGAGAGAGTGTCGTAGTAAATAGTTCCATTCCATACGCGTGGACTGAAGGTACTACCGCTGAAGGCTGGCGACCCTTGCCCAGTTTTGCATTCAAGTAGCAGATCACCGTTGCTGTATATTTCATTAGTGCCAGTTCCGTTGGTGTACTGTATATTTGCACCTGTAGGGTAATCAACGGAGTCAAAATATATGCCATAAGTAGTTCCAGCACTAAGCACTATGCCATTACCAGCCATATTGACGAAAGTCGGAAGATTCGTACCACTGCAAACGGCACTAAGTCCGGATGCCAAAAGGGTCCAGGCCAAGGGATCGGCCTCAAAGCCAACCGATGTGCCAACTTTGTAGTAGACGTCAATGTTGTACTGTATTGCAGTGTTACTGCCGTTAAAGTCAAGCCCTGTGATTTCGATATCGACATTTGGGGTAATATCAAAAGTGTTGCCGGAAAAGCCGTTGTTGCTCGCAAATATTGAAGTTAAAGACCCGGGCGCTTGTGCGCTAGGGCCACCACTAGAAATGGACTGGCGGAGAGGTGTTCCATCATCGCAGACAAGACCACTTTGTGCAGTGGCAGACGATAAAGTGAGCAGGAGGGTAGAGAGTACGAATAGGGGTGTTTTCATGTTTTTATGGCTTTTGGGTTAATCTGAATAAAACTTAAGCTAGTGGATTCTATCAATAGTACACCATAGCATGTCGCAAAAAGATGTTTTTTCAGTATTGTGGATGCCGAAAGGGGGTCGTATTGCCCGTGTAGCGACTGTAGGATTGTCTTGTGAAAATGCATACCAAAATTGGCTTAGCGATGCTGCTAGGCGTAATCGGTGGCTGGCTCCTACAAGAAGCCACTAGCGCCGACTATATCGTTCAAACCGTCTCGAAGGCTGGGCACGACGTCAGCCTAGAGGTCCTTGATCCAAACTCTCAGCGCGCAGTATGGCTAGCGCCTTTTGTGATGGCAGCCAATATTTTCATGAGCCTGCTCAAAATGCTCATCGTACCTCTGGTACTTAGCAGTATTGTCACTGGTGTCGCGGGTATCTCAGGCGGCAAAGAATTCGGACGACTTGGTGCAAAAACTTTGGGCTATTACATGACGACGAGTTTTTTGGCGATTATTACGGGCCTGTTGGTGGTCAATCTGACTCAGCCTGGTGTTGGCGCCAATTTGAATTTGGCTATGCCTGATAATTTTGCACTCGGGGCGGGCACATCGTTCATTGATATCTTGCTGCGTATGGTGCCGCAAAATATTTTTAGTGCGCTATCCGACAATGGCTCAATGCTGCAAATTATTGTGTTCGCCTTACTGCTTGGCTACTTCATTGGCAAAACTCCTGAACCACATGGTGGTCGCATCAAAGGTATCTTCGAGTCCTTTTTCGAAGTGATGATGGCGTTGGCTGGCGGCATTCTGAAGCTGATTCCTTATGGTGTGTTTGCGCTAGTTGTAAAAGTGGTTGGCGAAACGGGCTTCGCAACATTCAAGCCGTTGCTGTACTACATGGCAATCGTAGCATTCGCGCTACTGTTCCACGCCTGTGTTATTCTGCCGTTGCTACTTAAATTTGTGGCTGGCATCTCGCCAATCGCCTGGTTCCGCGCCATGTCACCAGCCTTGATGACGGCTTTCTCTACTTCTTCGTCAGCAATTACCCTGCCAGCAACCATGGAAAGCGCCGAATATCGCGGTGGAGTATCGAATAAGCATTCATCCTTTGTGTTGCCATTAGGCGCCACCGTCAACATGGACGGCACTGCTCTTTACGAATGCGTTGGCGTGATTTTCTTAGCGCAATATTACGCGTCAACGGGCGATTTCGATTTAACTATTGCTAAGCAAGTGTTTATCGTCATCACAGCTTTGCTCGCATCAATTGGCGCCGCGGGTATTCCGTCTGCGGGGTTAATCATGATGACGGCTATTTTGTCAGCACTCGGACTACCAATCGAAGGAGCAATGCTGTTGCTGGCTATCGACCGTCCGCTCGACATGCTGAGAACTTTGGTCAACGTATGGTCAGATTCTTGTGGCGCTGCGCTTATCGCAAAATCTGAAGGCGATGCGATACTAGCTACCCATGAGTAGCGACAACCCCTCTGACGATTTTGACGATATCGATGTAATCATCCCTGACTCTGAGCAGGGTGCGGTAGAAGCAGCAGCACTCGAGTTGTTGGCATTACCTGCGATTAAAGACGCGCCATTGCCTGGATTAACGGTAGTTTTCCCATTGAGAAAGTCAGTGCCGTTCCCGTCGTTGATTATGCCGGTTCATGCCCAACAAGGTTATGAAACAGACATCATGGATAAGGCCATGGCGCAAGGCAAGAAGGTTGCGCTACTTTACGCGCCGGGTATGCCGAAGGGCGGAGTGATTTCTAAGTCGTCGCAGTTCGCGCGCATCGGTGTTATCGCTGACATTCATAAGCGTATTCGTCTTCCAGACGGTAACACTAATTACCTGTGCCGTGGTATTCGCCGCTTTAAAGTCGAGCGATTTGTGCGCGTTAAAGACGTGCCGGTTGCAAAAATTAGTTATCCTGAAGATATTTATCCGGCAGGGAAAGAAACCGGTGCCTTGGCGCGCAACGTCATGTCGTTATCGCAAAAAGTCGCCGAGCATCAGCCGAGCCTCGGCGATGACTTCAATATCGCCGCTCTTAATATCGACCCTGCTGGTAATCTTGCTGACTTTGCTGCGGCCTATTTGGTTAATGGCATCAAAGATAAGCAAGAAATATTGGTGCAACTCGATGTAGAAAAGCGCCTACGCTTAGTCAGTGAAGGTTTAACTCGCGAGTTGGTGTCACTTGAATTGGGCGACAAGATTCAAAAAGAAATCCGTGAAAAGATTGAAGAACAGCAAAAAGAGTACTTTTTGCGTGAACAGATTTCAATTATTCGCCGCGAACTGGGTGAGGAGAAGGCCCCAGAAGAAGCCGACCGCGAAATGTTTCTGTCGCGGCTGAATGAGAACGAGTACCCACCAGAAGTCACCGAAAAAATAATGGACGAGGTCAGTCGTCTTAGTACTATTCCGACGGCATCGCCGGAATATTCAGTGGTGCGCAATTACCTCGATTGGTTGACGGAGTTGCCATGGTGTAAGTCTTCGACGGATCGCATTAACATAAAGAAAGCCGAGCAAGTGCTTGAGCGTGATCATTATGGCCTCGAAGAGGCTAAAGAACGTATTCTTGAGTTTCTTGGTGTGCGCAAGATGCGACCAGAACATTCGGGCGCAATACTTTGTTTAGTAGGCCCTCCTGGTGTTGGTAAGACTTCATTGGCCATGGCAATAGCAGAGTCAATGGGGCGCAGTCTCGAGCGCATGAGTTTAGGCGGTATTCGTGACGAGGCCGAAATTAAAGGTCACCGCCGCACTTACATCGGCGCGATGCCTGGGCGCTTGATTCAGATGATCAAGCGCGCGGGTACTAATAATCCGGTTATTGTTCTTGACGAAGTAGATAAGCTGGGCAAAGATTTTCGCGGTGATCCATCAAGTGCTTTACTCGAAGTTTTAGACCCGGCACAAAATCACGCCTTTAATGATTTGTTTTTAGATGTACCTTTTGATTTGTCAAAGGTTATGTTCGTAGCGACTGCGAATAATTTGTATGACATTCCTGCGGCATTGCGGGATCGCATGGAAATCATTCAACTGTCCGGCTACTTGCGTTCTGAGAAAGTAAAGATAGCTCAGCGCTATTTGCTGCCTAAGCAAATCAAAGAGCACGGCCTGACAACAGCGCAGCTTAAATTACCTCTGGCTACATTGCGTGCTTTAGTGGATGGCTACACTCGTGAAGCAGGCGTGCGTGCCTTGGAGAAAAACGTGGCATCATTATGTCGGAAGCGTACCTTAGAATTGGCGAAACGCCGTCGCCCCAGGGCATCCATTGCTAAAGAGGCCTTAGAAAAATATTTGGGCCCGGCTAAATTCTTAGATGACCGCGTTCGCTTGTGCCCGCCCATTGGTGTTGCTTTGGGTTTGGCTTACACCTCGTTTGGCGGTGACGTGCTCGAAATCGAGTGTGTCTCTTACCCTGGTAAAGGGTTGGTTAAAAGTACGGGTAGCCTCGGTAAGGTCATGGCTGAGTCATGCAACATCGCACATAGTTATTTACATGCCAATGCGGAGAGCTTTGGCTTAATTGAAACGGATTTTTCTAAAATTGATTTGCACATGCACTTCCCTGCGGGTGCAACCCCTAAAGATGGGCCTTCGGCTGGCATTGCAATCGCAACCTCAATGTTGTCCTTGTTGCGTGGTAAGAAAATTAAGACGCGTACTGCAATGACCGGCGAAATTTCTCTTACAGGAGAGGTTATGCCAATAGGCGGAGTTCGCGAAAAGGTTCTCGGTGCAAAAACCATGGGTGTAAAAACGGTGTTGCTGCCGACCATGAACAAAAGCGATGTTGAACAATTGAAGCCAGAGTGGAAGAGCGGATTGATAATTAAATACGTTGACAACTTTTCAGAGGTAGCGAACCACACATTAGGCGTTTAACTCTATTCTCATGATGTTGAATTAGTGAAACAAATCTTGGCATTATGTTTACTGGCTAGTTGTAGCTCTGTAGCTGTTAATGACGGTCTGCCAGAGACCGCTAGTAAATTCAGCATCTCTTTGCCGCCGCGCTACGCCCATTGGGGCGATATTTTCGAGAAGCAATTTGATGACTTGCGTACTTCCCAAAGCGATTTCCTTGAGCGTTGGACCGAAGTCGATAGTGGACCATTGCATTTGGTATTGCTAGAAAGCCCACTAGCCGCTCAGAAATATTACTTAGCAAATAATTTAAGCGGTCGCGCTGATACTCCACGCACATTTATTGACAGGCGGTTGTCGTTATTAGTCTTGCCAGCAGATGATCGCCTATTGGCCGAGCTGTCGTCACCACCTCAAACTATTTTGCATGATTTTAGACACGAAGCTAGTCATTTAATAAGCTGTGACTATCCAGAGTTGCTCAATGCACCGAAGTGGTTTCAGGAGGGGTGGGCGGAGATGTGGGCACCTATAAATAAAAGTGATGTCAGCGAATGGCCTCATGTACATGATATACACCGCTGGTTCGAACGGCTGAACTGGAAGAATCTAGCATCTGCGCCAGCTGAAGTGCGCTATTCGTTTATGGCGCATGCAGCCGAGTTGTGTTTGCGTAATTCGCCTTCCGCTGAGCCATGGGCGCTGAGGCCCGCCATTGATTTACAGAATCCAGGTGACTTTAAAGGCTTGCGCGGGCGCCATGCTTTTTGGGATATCGAAAACAGTCATTATCTATTGTCGTCGATGCCAAACTCACAAGTTGATCTAGATTTGCCTTATATGTGGGATGGGGTGGGGGATCTGATATTGAAAATGCGGGTGGGCGCGACGTCCTCGCCTATTGCCGGCGTCGTGCTTTACAGTCACGACCCCAATATTTCCGAAACACAGCTGCTACGCATTCCGATTGATGTCGATGGAGGTATTAATGCTTATCTTGATACGGTTGATCAAATGCTAATTCGTCCGCTTTATCCGGCACCTGACAAACAAAAGTTTGGGGCGTGGAGAACGGTTCGCCTTCGGCGTACGATAAATTCTGTTGTGGTAAGCAGCGCTAGTTTTGAGCGCATTTTGCTTTTGGTCAAAGATAAGTTACAATTCCCTTTGGCGATACGTATGTATTCGCGTAACGGTTCATTCGAATTAAAATATGAAGAGATTCTTAATTAGTGTAGCTGCAACTATGGTTGGCGGCTTTCTGTTCTTCTTCTTTGGCGCAGCAATAATTGCTGGTGCCTTAGAGTCAGCTTCTTTAGAAGGTGGGTCAGTGTCTCTAGATGAGTACGTATTGGTCCTCGACAGTGGAGTCGCTACTAGCGAAACGGGCAGTGTGCCTGCTCTACTTGCCGTACTGCAGGGTAATTCTCAGAGCAGTGTTGCTCTACGCAAATTGTTAGAGGCCATCGAATTCGCCGCCGAAGATGATGAGGTACTGGCTATTTTGATTGATGGCAGCATGCAGATTCCCGGTCTGGCGCAGCGTCATCAAGTGCATAGCGCTTTGCTCGAGTTTAAGCAATCTGGCAAAAAGATATATGCATTCAGTGATGAGTACGACATGCAATCTTACCACTTGGCTTCTATTGCCGACGAGATTTATATGCCGCCAATGGGTGGATTTTCGATGATGGGTATGTCGGCAGAACTTAATTTTTATGCAGAGGCTCTCGAAAAGATAGGAGTAGAATTTCAGGTAACAAAAGTGGGTAAATATAAGTCAGCAGTCGAGCCTTATCTCTTACGCGAGGCATCTGTCGAAAATAAAAATCAGATGGAGTCTTTGCTTGAAGGCATGCAACTTGAAGTGTTGAACGACATTGCTTTAGGAGAACGGGCGAGTGTAGATAGATTGCAAGAGATCATCGATAACGTGGGATTGTTTAGCGTAGATGAGGCTATCGCAGAAGGCTTAGTAACGAAGTCCATGTATCGTGATCAGTTGATTGACTATATGGTTGGTGAATTTGGGTTAAACGAAAGTGGAGATAGTTTCATCCAGGTAGGCGGTAATGCTTACCTAGGCGCTTTCGATTTTTCAGATGACAACAATAGCAACATCGCGATTGTTTATGCCGATGGAGAAATAGTTGATGGTTGGTCTACAGATAGTATCGGCGGCAACTCGCTATCCGAAGAACTGCGCGCTTTGCGCCGTGAAGATGAGATTCAAGCTGTGGTGTTACGTGTGAACAGCCCTGGTGGAAGTGCTTATGCTAGCGAACAGATTTTGCGCGAAGTAGAGTTGCTGCGCGAAAGTGGTAAAACAGTGGTGGTGTCTATGGGTGCAGTCGCTGCTTCGGGCGGTTACTGGATTGCATCGCGCGCGGATGCCATCGTGGCGCAAGCAAGCACGATTACGGGTTCGATAGGCGTCTTTGGTATGTTCCCAAATTACCAACAATTACGCGAGAAGATTGGAGTCAATGTGCAGCTGGTTAAAACGGGCAAGTATGCTGACGGCTTTGGTCTTTCGCGTAGTAAATCTGCTGACGAATTGGCGTTGTTCCAGAAATTTGTAGATAGGGTGTACGAAGATTTCTTGGATCGAGTCACTTCTGGTAGGGGTCTCGAGCGCGATGCCGTTCACGAAATTGCTCAAGGTCGAGTATGGACAGGTGCCCAAGCTTTGGAGTTAGGATTGGTTGATGTACTTGGTGGCTTAGATGCTGCGATTGCTTTGGCAGCCGAGTTGGCTGGCATAGAAGATATTGCTGTGAGTTATCGCGAACCCGTGCTTGACGATTTCGACACTACACTGGCCGAATTACTGGCTGCTGAAGACTATCCGATTGTGAAAGTCCCGTCGGTAATAAGTGAGCTTATTTACAGCATGCCACCCTCGCTTTTCCAGCCCGGCATAAAGGCGCGATTACCTTTCGATGTGCGCTTTTAAATAGAGCACTTCGCGATTACTTCGTCGACAGTAATCTTTGTCATTAACAAAGATTGGCGATTGCGTTGCCTTTTGGGTGGCGGAGTGTTGCTGTCGCCACCATAGATGACTTGTACGTTGTCGCCACCCGGAGGCGCGTATATTTGCGGGTCAGTGGCCCCAAATAAACACACCACATCGTTACCACGTAAAGCCGCAATATGTGCTGGTCCAGAGTCGGTGCTGACTAACAGTCTCGAATGGTCTAACAGCGACATTAAATGTTCAAGGCTAGGCGTGGATGGCGCCAGGTCAACCTTTGCTGCACTAGCTATTTTTTGCACATACGCTAGGTCGGCAGGGGTGTGCAGTAAGGCTACATCGTGCCCAGCGGTTGTGAGTCCACGGGCAAGCGCCACCCATCTTTCGGCTCCCCAGTCTTTATCGCGGCCATACTCAGTTGTAGTCGTATGCAATAAGGTTAAGCCGTTGCCGTCGACGTTTGCATCGGTTTTCCATTTGACGCTCTGCGGAAGAATCACTTCGCTGTAGGCGGCTCTCACCAATTCGGCGTCGCGTTGTGCTCGATGCATTCGCGGTGTAATACTGACGTGGTGATGGTGAAATAAATGCGCACCTTCTTTGGCAGTGCCTCGCGCAAAGCCAAACTTGTGTTTTGACTTTAGAGCTAGTAATTGCATTGCCGATTTCGAGTTTGACTGAAAATCAAAGATTAGATGGTAGTCGCCGCGCGCACGCAGAGAACTCAAATGCGCAAACAGCGAGAATAGCGTGAGTGTGCTGCGCGGATAAATTACGACCTCGTTCAGGAAAGGGCAACTTCGCAACAACGCCGCATGTTTGTCTTCGACTAGCCAGTCGATTGTGGCGTCAGGTCGCGCATCTTTTAGTGCCTTGACCGCCGGCAACGCAAACACCAAATCGCCAATCGCAGAAAGGCGAACCACTAAAATACGTGGGTTGGGCGGTAGTGCAGAGAGACTCGAGACGTCCATTGCCCGCTAAGATACCATATGCATATGGTTGAGTCAGTCAGCGCCCCGCGAACTCTAAGCACCAAGCAGCTATGGATGTATTCCTCTGCGGCAGTGCATAGTATTTTTGGAGAAGTGACCACAGGTGAGCGTGTGATTGAGTTATTGAACATTGCTAAGGCCGCGGCGGGCCGTGATGTTGGCCGCGGTCGTGCTGTGACTCCTGCTGTCAATCTTGATGGCGTTGCGGGCGTGTGGCGTACCAATCGCCATGGCGGTCTGTTCGGCGGAATCTTTGGCGCTCGTTATGCTGGCAGCCAGCGCTTGCGCAGTGAAATGGATGTAGCAGCACGCCTAGATGCGCTGCGCATTAACACTCCGCAAGTGTTACTTGCTGCCGCAGTGCGCGATGGTTTGTACTGGAATCAGTATCTAGTCACCGCCGAAGTTACGGGTGCAGTAACCCTATTCGAAGCGCGCGACGACGCGCACGCGATGCGTGCAGCGGGCGAATGTTTGTCTAAGTTATTTGCTGCTGGATATTACGCTTCAGATTTGCATCCCGGTAACATGTTGTGGGTTGCCGAAACGCAACAAGCGTGGGTGATCGATTTGGCAGGTGCGAAGATGCTTGGCAGGGCATTAAGCGCTAAAGAACGCGCGGCGCGCTTGAAGCGCTTCGAGCGATTCTTCGTTAAGCACGCGGGGCAGATGCCGTCCGTGATTGCGGTGTTGCACGAGGGCCTGAACGGCTAAGATATAAACTGTGAAATTGTACCTTTACGATACGCGAGCGCGTCAAAAACGCGAGTTTATCCCTTTAGAAGAGGGCAAAGTAGGCATGTACCATTGTGGTCCGACGGTCTACCAGCGCCCGCATATTGGTAACTATCGTGCGTTCTTGTTTGCAGATTTATTGCGCCGAGTGTTCGAGGTGCTGGGTTACGAGGTCAAGCAAATCATGAACTTGACCGACGTGGGCCATTTACTTGCTGATGCCGAAGAGGGCGAGGACAAGCTAGAGGCACAGGCTAAAAAAGAGAATGTCGACCCTTGGGAAATTGTCGAAAGAATCAGTGAACATTTTTTTGCTGACTTAAAAGAGTTAGGTATTCAGTCAGCACATGCTTATCCAAGGGCAACCGACTACATCGACGAGATGCTCGAAATGATTGAGGTACTGATTGATAAAGGCAATGCCTATAAAGTGGGTTCAAATGTCTACTTCGATGTGCATAGTTTCGAACAATACGGCGAACTGTCGGGCAATAATATCGCCGAGCTAGAAGCTGGCGCGCGTCTTGAAATTAATAAGGAAAAGCGCCATCCTGCAGATTTCGCTCTCTGGAAAACAGATGAGAAGCATTTAATGAAGTGGGATACGGTCTTCGGCGCGAATGGCTTCCCCGGATGGCACATCGAGTGCTCAGCAATGTCGCGTAAATTCTTGGGCGACCACTTCGATATTCATACGGGTGGCGAAGATAATGTTTTCCCTCATCACGAATGTGAAATAGCGCAGAGCGAGTCCGCTCACAATGGGAAGTTCGTCAACTACTGGCTGCACACTAAATTTTTACAAGTAGATGGCGGTAAAATGTCTAAATCACTAGGCAATGTTTACAGCCTCGACGATCTCGGTACGCATGGCTATTGCGCTCTAGATTTCAGATTTTTAATGATGCGCGGCCACTATCGTTCGTCGCTGAACTTTACCTTTGAAGCTCTTCAAGGAGCTGCGGAGGCGCGTAAAAGCTTATGTGGCTTTATCAGTCGATTACAATCCGCGGCAGGTGATGCCGTTTCCGATGCCAACCAATGTGATGCTTTGAGGACAGCACAGCAAGATTTTATGACGTCCCTGTGCGATGATTTGAACACTTCAGCCGCGATTGCTGCAGTGTTTACTTTACGTGGAGAGTTTATGAAAGGCGAGTTCAGCCCAGCACATTCAGCTGCTGCCCTTGAGTTTATGCTCCACTCAGTGCAACCGGTTTTCGGCGATCTTAATGACGAAGCCTCTACCGGTGATGGAATGAGCGATGCCGACGTCGATAACCTCATCGCGCAGCGCACTCAAGCGCGCGCTGATAAAGATTGGTCGAAGGCCGATGAAGTTCGCGATCAGCTAAGCGCAGCGGGTATCGTTGTTGAAGACACCGCCGACGGTATTAAGTGGCATCGCGCTCTGTCTTAATATTTAAACGTTTCGCTAAACTCTTTTTCATGCGTGGCGAGCGAGACTCTTCGGTAGGGCGCACGTCTTCTAAAGGGGGCGGCGGATTCTCTAACCACTCGGCATAAATTTCTTCCCAGCCAAGGCCGCCGAGTTGTGCATACCAGTGGCGGCGCAATGCATTACGCTCGTTATCAGACATTGCGCCAATGATGCTTTGGTCTGCATCAATGACGCGTTGCAGAATCATGCCAGTCGCAACTCCAAGATTAAAGGATTCGGTAAAGCCATACATCGGTAAGTAAATCAAGCAATCCGCTAAATCACGCATTTCGTCGCTGATGCCATCGGTTTCGCGACCCATGACCACTGCCAATTTAGACGGTATCGCTGGCATCGTACCTGGGGTAGCCGCAATTGCCCCGGCATCTAAATCGGTAGCCCATATTTCGTAGTTCTTGTCGCGCAACTCCGCAACGCATTCTCTGGTAGTTGAAAACTCATGAACCTCAATCCATGAATGGGCACCAGAGCTAACTGTTGATTTATGCTGACTTGAGATGTCGTCGTCTTGCGCAATCACATAAACATGCTGAACACCCAGCAACTCAGCAGTGCGCAGCATCGCGGCTAGATTATGCGTGTCAACACAGGATTCACTAACCAGTACTAAGCGCGAAGTACGCTTCAGCAAGATAGCTTCTGCGCGGCGAAGGCGACGGGGAGCGTTATTGATCATCCGACTTTTCTGGATCGGAATCACTGCCAATATTCAGCTCGGCTAATATTTCGTTAATCTTGTTCGCATGCTCAAGCCCGCGATCGAATGCAAACTTAAGTGATGGCGCAGAGCGGATATCGATATCGCGCGCGACAGCACGGCGAATAAATCCATTAGCATGCTCGAACATATGCTCGACCTTCGAGCGGTCTTTCAACTCGAGAACGGTCCATTTGACAGTTGCAACCGTTAAATCACTCGTGATGTCAACCGAGGTGACTGTCACAAAACTAGCGCGCGGGTCTTTGATGTCGTGAGTTAATAATTCAGCAACTTTACGCTGAATGCGCGCACAGATTTGTTGTTGACGTCGTTGAGAGGCCATTAAGCTTACTCTTTTGCTGCCGTAGATTTTCCTTCAGCCGCCGCAACCTCTTTTAGAGAACGAGCGACTTCTTTGATTTCTATAACTTCAATCAAATCTCCAGCTTGGTAATCCTCGAATCCCTGAATCGTCATGCCACACTCGTTGCCATCGGCAACTTCGCGCACATCGTCTTTGAAGTGACGCAGTGAGCTAAGGTAGCCCTCGACAAGCTGCT
>CAXGOF010000006.1:0-21944 GCA_964011335.1 uncultured bacterium | reverse complement strand
AGAGTGGCGGGATAGCTCTCGAGAAAAACGGCACGACCTTCGATTTCGAAATCATTGTTGATGGCCCTACAGCCGAAATATACTTCGAAGATAAAATGGTTCATCGCACAACCCTGTTGAATAGCCGGCCAATATTCGGGCGTATTGGATTCTTTACCACTACAGGTGCAATGCGTGTTATTGATTCAAAAGTTCAGCGCCTGGACCGCTTAGCCCAAGGCCCATTTGCTCATGCGCAAGGCTGGGGATTTGACAGCCGACGTAGTGGAGAATATAAATTACGCCAACTTATTGGGTTGCCAATGAATGGTGTACCACTTTCAGGCTCCGGCACGGCGCTAATGCTTTTTGCGAAAACTGATATCGAGCACTTGCAGAAAAATCTCGAACAGTTTTTAGACAACTGGGAAATCGATGCGCCAGCGCAAGGGTTAACAATATTGTTGCCCAATGATTTTGACATGTCGGCATTAGATCAACTTGACATCACGCAGCAACCTGTTTTCGCCAAACATAATAAAAGCGCAGAAACATTAGAGATAGTGAAGTCGATCGGAGGGTGGCCGTCTCCGGTTTTGTTTTTTGCTGACCCAGTGGGCATTATTCGCTATGCAAAGCGACTGCGGAAAACTCGACTCGGCTTGCCAAAAGATTTTTACAAATTAATTCGCGAGTACCAAGATCATTCTCGCAGTGGGTTCGCAGGGGCTGGCGACTAGCGCTGAAGTTCTACTTGGCTAAAGCCAACCCCGGCGGCGCCTAAAGACCCGTTGATGATTTTTGTAACAACAACCCGCAGCGTTTTAATATTTTTCTTCTTATCGAAGGTATAGATTGTTTTTTGGTTTTGATTCGGGTTGATTTGAACCACGATAGGCTTTTCATCTTTATTGATATAAACCTCAACCTCGGATGGCCTCGGGTTGTCATTACAGTTCTCAGGGGCAGTGTAGATATGACTGAACAGCAGCTTCGTTGCTTTAGCTGTCCTCTTCAAGGAAATGGTGAACTCGGGGTTGGGGTCATCGCCTTTGCAGAACCACCGCGTACCTAGCGAGCCATCAACGAGTTTGTCGCCGTCAAAGTATTCGGCGGCGCGCGAAGAAACTTCATAGGATGGCCGACAAACTGGGATTAAATTCTCGAATTCATCATCGCCATAACCCGTGTCGTTCGGTCCGAGACGCGGCACATAGTAGCAAACCAGATCTGCTGAATTGACCGGTGCGCCATTTATGATGCATTCTGCTTTGACAAGCCATTTCCCAGGCGCAGGGAAAGTATGGGCCAATGCAAAACGATTCTCTGAAGAGGAGCCGATTTCTTGCCACGGAGCGTTCGCGCTACGTCTAATAGAATAAGTAATGGCCTCGCTTTGCGCGCCATCTGGGAGTGATGCCCACATGACAACAGGATCTCCATAGTTGACGTGTAGTCTAAGTCGGCCTTCGAGCTCTTCTGAGACATACTCATTTCCTCGTTCGACTTGTTCTCTACTGGTGATAGCTGCACTAGCGGTGGCACGTTTTAAAAATAAAAGAGCCCACGCCGTGTCAGGCAGAGACGAGGGCTTATTCTTGTCTGGCCAGTATCCGTTTTGATGTTGGGCGTCTACCAAGAAGGTAGCCCCGTTGTTGTACCAATCGTTCTCGCCAAAATGACTAATATCGTAACCGGCGCCAACTCGCTCTATTCCATATAGGGCGTAGAAGTGTTGACTCGAAAACCCATAATTGCGAGCTACGGTGAAGTTTTGAGTTATCCAGGCCATGCCCTCGGCTACATTCCTCATAATCTCCTTTCTCGTTTTTTGCGGGTACTTCCCTCCGAGCTGCTTGCGACACACCTCTATAGACGCTATGGCGGCAGTCGTCATAGCCAGCGTGCCCCCCGATGTATAATTCGGCCTATACTTGAACCCTGTAATTGTCGGCTGAATCGTTCCGTCAAACTGTGCGCCGAATGACAAAATACCTGCTATGGCCTCACGCCAAACTTTCGCTGGCACCTGAATGCCAACTTTAGTCGCGGCATTCAAGCCCAGGAGGGCGAATTGGGTGCATGATAAATCCGAGTGGCCGCCAGGGTAGGCCCAATCACCATTTTGCTCTTGCCACGAAATTAAGTCTGAAGCGATGACCTCCATCTGTTCATAATATTCAGGATCATTCAGTTCAGCTAAGGCCATGAGCTGGCATCCGGCGGAATACGTTTTTTCTGGATAGGCAGCGCTAATAAAGCTGAGGCCCTTTTGGATGACTGCTGACTGAGGACTAATTCCACACTTTAACAGGGTGTAAATCGCGAGAGATGTCGCGCCATTACGATAGGCTGACTTGTGATATCCCCAAGACCCATCAAGCATCTGTGTATGGATGAGCCAATTAGCCCCCTCGCGTATTGCTCGATCAACCTCGATAGGATTTGCGGACTTTTCACTGTTAATAGAGAAAGACCAGGCGCCACCGGCATTCATAACGCGAATGGCAAGCTGGTTATCGCCGCTTATTAAAGGTAAGGCAAGGTGCTCTTCGGATGGGTTATTGCGGCGTTCGACATTATGATCTAATAATAATTCGCCGTTGAGCCATACTTTTATTCCGTCGTCGCTGCCCATGCGCACATGCAGCACTCTGTCTTTTTCAGCGACAATTTTGTGCTTATAAAAAGCGGAGGCCTTTGCCGTTTCTTCTCCGACATCGTGGGCTACGTCGAAGGTGCCCCAAAAAGAATCGCTGTTAAGAGGAGAAAAGCTTTCGCTAACTTCACCCTTTACTATAGCTTTTTCAGCGTTAGCAATCTCTGCGGCATCAGTGTGCGGTCCAGAGTATGTCCAGCCGCCAACGAATTGCTGAGCGCAAAGGAGAAGTGTTACCGAAAGTATCAATCGCGGCGGGAGAGCAACATCAATATGCGCTGAAACATAATAATGAAGTCGATCATTAGAGTTGCAGCGGCGGCGGCGGCCATGTTTGATGGGTAGCGCTTCATAATATTCTGCGTGTCATATAAAACGAATCCGCCCATTAACAAAATCCAGCCGACTGAGATGCCCCAGCCCATTTGCATGGATTCGCCGATGCCGAACATCGCAAGAATGGCGAGACCGAACAGCAAGAAGAAGCCCATCCATAATGCGCCACCTAGGAAGCTAAAATCGCGCTTGGTGGTTAATGCATAAGTTGTTAAGCCACCGAAAACCATGCCGGTGAGGACGAATGCCTGTAACACTACATTGCTTGGGTCGGTCATAGCCAAGCCCTCGCCGCCAGTTGCCATTAGCGAGTATTTAATTAGCGGCGCCGTAACAAATCCCTCGAGTAAGCTGAATAGACCTAAGCCGATGTAATTAATCGGTGCATTGGCGCTGCGCGTTAGATGTAGCAGTCCAAAAAGTGCGGCCATAAAAACGAGCATGCCGATAAGGCCGTTTCCAAAAATACCCATTGCGAGGCCGAGCAATTTGTCGTTGGTAGATACCCACAATGCGGAGCCCATCCATAAGACCATGGAGCAGCTGAACAAGGTATAGACTTTGCGTAAAAACGCTAGACGTTGCTCGAGAGTGTCGTTTGCTGCTGAATTGCTAACAGCTTGGGCGCGGGCGGTAGAAGCGAAAAAGGCCATGTGCTTATTCTACTAAACGTCGATGCACTTGTGCCAGCATAAGCGGAGGAGAATCGCTCCAATCACCGAAATTACTAGCGGGGTTATAAAGGCGCCGCCAAGTAAAAATTGACCAATAGCGAGTAGCAAGCCGTAGATTAGAGCAATGCCGCCGCCCCATGCTGCAAAAAAGTGTGGCTTGGAGATTTCGTCTGGGCGGATTATTGAATAGAAACGATCGAGAGTGTCTTTGTCGGCAGGTGGCGTGACGTAAGTTACAGAAACGGCGACGACAAGCGAACCGAGAACCACCACCATGTAGCTGAAGGGATAATCAAACTCTAATGACTTTGTGACGAAGGTAAGGATAGTCGAGGTCGCCAGCGCAGAAATTTCGGTGAAGACATTTGCGCGCCTCCAAAACCAGCGTAGCAACAGGGCGGGGCCAAGCCCTCCCATGAGCGAAAGCGAAAAGGTAAATAAATTCGCGATGCTGTCTGCCTGTAAAGCGAATGTGGCAGCGATAATACCGATTAAAATTTCAGCGAAGCGCCCGACCCGCACATAGTGCTTATCGGATGCCTCCTTGCGAATAAAGCGACGATAGACATCATTCACTAAATACGCCGATGCTAAATTGAAATGCGTATCAAGGGTGCTCATGAAAGCCGCCAAAAAACTTGCACATAAAAGGCCGAACAAGCCTGGGCCTAAGAGCTGCGCCATCATCATCGGATAGGCTGCTTCCTGGTCGATGACGCCGTTGACCACCGGTAGGGTGCTAGGGTCGATTAAAATAATAGAGGCGAGGCCAACTATAATCCATGGCCACGGACGAATGCAATAATGCGCGATGTTGAACCATAACGCCGCCTTACGCGCATGATTTTCATCAAGCGATGCTGAGTAGCGTTGAACTCCAGCACCACCCCCATCCGCATTTTTATTTAGCCAGCCCTGAATGCCAATGAAGATAAAGAATGCGCCGAAACCCTGTGACCACCATGCGATGTTGCTCCACGAGAGACCTTCTTCGTTCGCAAGTGGCATAATTGAGGTGGTTGCGCGCGGCAACTCGGCAAAAGCTTGCTGGGCGGCCGTGAATCCGCCAAGCGCGTCGATCGATTTATAGGCCAGAAAGATTGCTCCGAACATGGCGAGCGTAAATTGCATGAGGTCTGTCACTACGACTCCCCATATACCGGATAAGAACGAATAGCTAAGGGCAAGGACTAAGCCGCCGCCAACGATGTAAATATCGTAGCTGCCATCTTCTGCACCTAAAATAACGCGTACTAGTTTTAACATCGCGAGTAACACCCAAGTTAATACGATGGTGTTGGTAATCAGTGCATGATAGCACCCGTAAAAACCACGTAAAAAACTAGCGGGCTTCCCGGAGTACCGGCGCTCGATGAACTCGGCGTCAGTAGTCACTTCAAGTCGGCGCCACCATGCGGCTAGCACAACGAAAGCCAGCGAGCCGCCGACAGCCATTCCCCACCAAAGCCAGTTCTGTGAAATGCCTGAGCTACGCACCCAACCACTAATAACTAAAGGGGTATCGGCGGCAAACGATGTTGCTACTAAAGAGGTACCCGCAACCCACCATTTGAGAGAGCGTCCTGCTAAATAAAAGTCATCTGTTGATTTAGAGGCACGCTTGGTTAGGTAAATGCCAACGGACATCGCGAACACGATATAGCCAATGATGGCAATCCAGTCAAGTGCTTCAAAGCGACCCATTTACTGCTCGTCGGCGGTGAGCAGCATACCGAGTAGAGCCGGCGAAACACCAGGAACATACCAGCCACGCGCCGAAGCGGGAGCGATCTCGGAAGAATTTGGCGACCCAGCCATGTACAGTCGCGGATGCTGATGGTGAATGGCTTCCAGCCAGTTGCCAGGGATGTCTGGCAAGCCGTGCCCTTCGCGTGCGCCACATAAAATCAATAAGGCTTTGCCGATATCGGCGGGCGGCTCTTCGTCTGGCTGGTAAATAGGTACTCCCCATTCTTCGAGGAAGCGAATCGCATCAGGAGTCGAAGCCAAATTAAGCGCATACTCGGGGCGCGGGTGCGAGCGCCCGCCTGAACCTCCAGGCAGGGGCCGCATTAAAGTTTTCATTCCGCCCCCCAAAACCAAAGGCCGTGTTTTTTGTGGCTCGGTATCTAAAGACAATCGAATAAGCTTGTCGATGCGAGTCACAGCTTCGTGCACGCGTTCTTCATCTAAGTCACCGCGCACAACCGCATCGCGTAACGTCATTGCCAATGCGACAGGGTCCTTCGGGTCTAGCAGCACATCGACACCCGCAGCAATCGCCTCGACGGCCAGCTCTTCTTGCGGCTCGCCGAAACCAGTCATGCTAATGGAATCCGTTATAACGAGGCCTTTGTAGTTAAGGTCTTTGCGCAAGATATCCATGACCGTTTTTGAACGCGACGCCGGCTTACCCGATTCATCGAACATCGGAAACTCAATGTGCCCAACCATAATGCTTGGCATTTGTTCGGCCAAAGCCCGGTATGGCTCAAGGTGTGGAGTCATGTCATCAAAAGACACGGCCATCTCGGTGTGAGAATCTTGGGCGCATGCACCATGCCCCGGGAAATGTTTGCCGCATGGGATGCCGCCAGCATCCGTGACGCCTTTAATAAAAGCGCCGGCGCATTCAATCACGCGCTGGATATCACCACCGAATGCACGGTTGGCAATAATCGGTGACGAAATGGCATCAGGTCCAGTACGGTGCAGATCTAAGCATGGCCCTAAAATCCAGCGCACGTTAGCGGTAGCGGCTTCGGCAGCAGTGCGATGTCCGGCTTCATAAGCCGCTTCAGGGCCAAGTAACCCTAATGCCCAGGCATCTGGTAGCGGCGTTAAGCCTTCGAATTGTTGTCCAGCACCACGCTCGAGATCAGCAGCCAACAGAATGGGGTGGCCAGCTTGATCTTCGAGAGTTTCGTGGAGCCATTGCACGTCTTCGGCATCACCACCAAAGATAAGAAAAATACGCGGGTCGAACTCGCGCAGGCAACGTAAAGCCTCGGCGAGCCCCTCACCTTTATCGAGGCGAATCGTCGGGGCGACTAAGTAATCGGTGGGAGCGTGTGTCAATGCTCTAGAAGTTTAACAGCACTACGCTAGAATATTGTTAATGAGCACTCCATTAGTTCTAGTTCACGGCGGGGCCGGTAATGTCCCAGAAGCACTGCGCGAAGCTCATGCTGAGGGTTGCCGCTTAGCAGCAATAGCCGGCGGCAAAATTTTGGATGCCGGAGGCTCAGCAGTCGATGCAGTGACTGCTGCGGTGGCAATGCTGGAAGATAACCCTATCTATAATGCTGGCGTTGGCTGCGCGTTAACTAGCCGCGGCCGCGTGTCTCTTGATGCCGCAGTTATGGACGGCAAAACGCGCGATGCCGCAGGCTTAGCAGCCCTTGATGCATTTAAAAACCCGATCCTGATTGCGCGCGAAATGGTAACAGCCCCCGAAGTGCTATTGGTCGGAGCGCCGGCCTCTGCGTGGGCTGAGCAACATGGCTTTCGCTTGGTCCCCGAAGAAGAACTTACAACCGAAGCCACGCTTTTGCAGTGGCACCGGGTTGTTGAAGACGGCGAGTCACCGAATTTCGCTGGCGGAACGGTAGGCGCTGTTGCGCGCGATGCCGAAGGGAATTTAGCAGCGGCGACATCGACCGGCGGCGCCATGGGCAAAAAACCTGGACGCGTTGGCGATTCGCCACTGATTGGTGCGGGCACTTATGCGGATGAAGTTTGCGCAGTTAGCGCAACGGGGGAGGGTGAATCTTTTATGCGCTCAGTCTTTGCTGCTCGCGTATCAGACGCGGTCCGCTTTGGCAAAGAACCTGGCGAAACGTTACAGGTTATGCTTGAGCGCGTGCGCGATTTCTTCAATGGCGTTGGTGGCGCGATTTTGATTACTCCTGATAGTGACCCGCACGCATTCTGGACGACCTCTGGAATGTCTCATGGTTGGTGGACACCTGATGATACTGGCAAAGGGATTTAATCCAGGCACTCTGTGGATGATTGCATCCGCAGCCTCGTTCTCGGTAATGGCATTGGCGGCAAAAATGCTGCCCGAGATACCTGCTTTCGAAAAAGTTTTCTTTCGCAGCTTAATTTCGGTGGTCATGACCATCTATGCCCTGCGAGCTGCAGGCATTGCTCTTCATGCAAATCGCAAGTGGATGCTATTGCTGCGCTCGATTTTTGGGTTTGGCGGATTAGTGTGTTATTTTGAGGCGATTGATCGTTTGCCATTGGGTACCTCGGTAACCATTTATAACACCACTCCTATCTTCGCGGCCATCATCGGCATAGTAGCCTTAAAAGAGAAGCATAGCATTAAACGCATCCTTTCAATTCTGCTAGCGATCGTGGGCATTGCATTTATCAAAGGTTTTGCGGTGGATGCCCCCACAGACGGCATCATCTTTGGTTTGCTCACGGCTTTCTTTTCATCGATTGCCTATTCGCTAGTGCGGATATTAAATAAAAGCGAAAGCCCGCTAATTATCGTTTTAGCCTTCCCTTTAGTTTCCATCCCTTTGTCTATAGCTTTAGGCTATGCCGACTTTAGTTTGCCGCATGGTATAGAGTGGTGGTGGCTGCTAGCGCTAGGCGTTGGCACGCAAGGGGGGCAGGTGTGTTTGACTCATGGCTTAAGGCACCACACTGCAACTCGTGCGACCCAAATAGGTTTTGTCGGGGTGGTTTTCGCGATGTTCTTTGGTGTTTTCACTGAAGACGGAGTTCCTGGCTATGCAGAGGTGATTGGGTCTACCCTTATCTTCCTAGGTATTTATCTAGGGGCGCAGTCGGCAAGCGCTGCTAAGGGATGAGATGTTAATATAGGCTATGGTGAAGATGCATAAACTATTCTCTTTTCGCCGCTGACCTTACGCGATGCGCGCCAGGCTGGCGTTGCGTTTTGCCGGCATAGAAGTTTCTGTGCAAGAAATTGATTTGCGCAATCGCCCTCCGGAACTTTATGCTGTATCGCCAAAGGCCACCGTTCCGGTATTAGTTCTTGACGACGGAACGGTGATTGATGAAAGTTTCGATATCGTTAAATGGTGCTTGCCTATTAGCGATGAAGAGCAAAGTTTAATAGCAGCTTGCGACGGCGATTTTAAACATCACCTTGATCGTTATAAATACGCTACGCGTTATCCAGGCGCTGATGAGCTCGAGCACCGTTCGCAAGGCAGCGTGTTTTTATTGCGTTTAAACGCTTTACTTGAAAGCAAGGCGTACCTCTTCGATGGCAAGCCAGGTGTCGCTGAGTTATGCCTCGCACCATTTGTAAGGCAGTTTCGTGTCGCCGACATCGACTGGTTTGATCAACAGCCATGGCCAGGACTGCATGATTGGCTGCAGCGCTTTTTAGCTAGCGAGGATTTCGTCGCAATAATGGTTAAGGTAAAACCTTAACGCGCACGGCATTACTTATAAAACCGCTTGTGCTATTCTTTGCGACTGCGCAGAAACCTATTTCGTAATTTATTAATTGTGGCGGCAGGCTTGCTCCAGGAGAAACCACCCATGAGCATACTGCTCGCCCAGTGGCAGAAAGAGCTCCATTTGCGTTGGTCAATTGTGAGCGCAAAGAGTTAGAGTAGTGCCGGTTGAAGTTAATTGGTAACACTCCTAGGTCAGCGGCATTCGATTGGAAATCGCCCGCGAACAGATTGTAAGCCGCAGCAGAAAAACTAGAGCCGGCCGAAATCTGAAAACTAAACGTTCCGCCAGCAGCGAGAGAAATTTCACTTGTAGACACGGAAAGTGCGTTATCTTCTAGTACCGATTGCGACAGTTGACTATTACTTAAAATACATAAAGCTCTAGCCCCCGTAGCGGGATCAACAATCAAGTTAATCGGGATGCGCGACGCATTTCTGTTAGCATAAACCCCCGCTAGTAATTGGTGGTTGCCCACGCGCCCATCATCCCCGATTCCGGCATGGCGGAGGCTAACCCCTGATGCTGCAGGCAAGCGTTGCGAGAAGATGAACTCGCTGCCATGATTAGCAAACACAGGATATGCCGTACCATCAGAGCCATTTGGCGGAGAATATCTTTTTGGTGGGTACCAACGCGATTCTTTAGATAGTCGAGTAGCATGCCACAAAGACGGGCCGCTGCCTCGAGCGCTATGAAACCAAATTTCTAACTCATTGGCGCTTAAAAATGGTCCGCCTGCCGCATCATCGGAGTTGAGATCGGGGTCGACAATAGGCTGAATAAAGTCATCATTGGCAGTGAGGCGTGACGTTGAGAATAAATCAACGTCAATCCCGTTAGGTCGCTGCGCGGAGAGTGTCATTCTTAATCCGTCCTGGCTAATCCAGAATGATTTGAGGTTGGCCAAAGGGAAATTGCTGATTACTGGAGTCGCAGAAACGGTGAAGCCGCTTTGCCAATCCGGTCGCGTTAGTTGAGTAAACTTGAGGCCAGTGCCGCCATCGCCAACGACGTAAGCAGTGAGTCCGTCTTCACTAAATCGAGCAAAAGTAACATTGATGTTTTGTAGTCCAGGAAGTGATTGCTGTTCTCGAAGTGGAGCTAGCGGTTGTTCATGAGTCAATGCCGTTGGCGGCCACAAAGTTACCGGGCGTATCCCGTCATCAATGGTGAACAGTAATTCGTCAACGCCTGTTACCGCACCGGGCATTACTTCGACCGTGTATGTGCCGTCATTGTGATCTGTGACTTGATGCAATGCGCCGAGTCCGGCAGAGCGCGCAGTGTGATCTAAGGTGATGGTGGCGCCCCCAGCTGTCAGCATGTTCCCATCAACATCTGATAAGTCCAAGATAAATGAAACTGGCGTACTGGACCCGGCGCTAACATTATTAGTGTAGGAATGAACCGATGAAAGGTAGGCGTCGGGGCGTCCTATTAAAGCTAGGCGTAGCGAATCAAACTTAATGCGCATCTCGCCGACAGGGTCTGGGTCGGCGGCAGTTAGGCTAGCCTTGTTTATCACAAAATATAAATCACCTTTAGCGCAAGCAAAGTTGTCGCAGTAAGGATGGTCTCCAGGTCGTGCTGAAACAAGAAACCCAACGTGTGCGCTTTTAGTAAATGTTACTGGAGGAGATCCGCACGATGTCGGGAAAGTGTTATCGCATGAACAGCGCCCGTCGCCACCCATGTCACGCGCGGCCTCCATGGCAGCCATGACGCGCTGTGCCATGTCGCCAGGCGTGCTTATCAATGCTTGCTCTGCTGCATCTATAACGGGCTGACCGGTTAATACGTTTCCCTGAATCGCGTAAACTAAATCGCCACTTGCGCCCGTGAGGCCGCCAGCCCAATCGCCACATTGCGCTCCGGTAAAGGTGGCGGCGCGGCCAGCCATATCGACGAAGCCATATTGACGCAATTCATGTAAGTTGTCGTAAGCCGACAGGGCCAGTAGCATTTCTTCTGGCGGTACACCCATGGCAAACATTTCGGTTGCGTCTTGACGCATAATAATGGTGGCGCCTATTGATTGGGCGCATCCACCGCCGGCCTGCGCCTCTAACATGGTTAATACGGCACGTAGGTTAACGGCTTCTACGCAGGTAGCAGAGGCGACGATTATTTCTTGGGTCTTGGTATTTACGACAATAATCGACCAGGTCGCGAAACTCTGCGTCGCAAGAAATAGGGTAGCTACAGCGGAAAGGGCGAATCTACGCAGTTTAGGGGAGAAGGCGAACATCTTAAAAAGTATAGTCTAGAAGCGATGGCTCTGCAGGACATTGTTAGATCTTTGCCTAGCTGGCATCGCTACCGTATTCACTCAGAGCTGCTGTAAAGTAACTTAACTTTTAAGAAATAAATAATACATACGTCCACGCGCTTGAACGTGTCCCGCGCGTGCCATGGCATCATCTCCTAGGCCCATGTAGATATCACAACGACCGGCCGAGCGAATTGCGCCGCCGCGATCTTGATCTAGAGCAAAGAAGCGAACGGGGCGCTGGACGAGTTTGTTGTCTTCGTCCATCTCTGGCAAGCGTGCTTCAACATAAACCACTGCAGCGCGTGGGAAGATGTCTTTGTCGGTTGCCACAGAGTGCATTGCGGTTACGGGTTGGCCGAGACATCCGTAAGGGCCACCAGATGCTCCTTGGAAAAACACAAAGCGCGGATTTTTTGGCAGCACACGCGCGGCCTCGCCCTCGTTTGCTGCAAAGTAGTTACGAAGTTTTTGTAAAGACAAGTCACCTATTTTAAATTTACCTTCTGCTACGAGCGCCAAACCAACACTGTTGTATTCGTGACCGTTGTTTCCAGCGTAACCGACTTCGAATAAATCACCATTGGCGTAGCGAATCACCGCACTCCCTTGAACGTGTGCCATGTAGGCGTCGTATGGATTTTTCAACCACACAAGTTCTAAGCCTTTAAGATGTCCGTTGTCACGAAGTTCGGCGGAAGTGTAGTAAGGCACCGTTTGCCCGCTTGCGGTTTTGCGTCCCAGAATTACCCCGTCGTCAGCCTTCACTAAATCTTCGGGCGCGTTATACAGCGGGAATTGATATTCGCCCCCGCGCTCTTTTGCGCCATCAAGAATCGGCGTTCCGTAGCCGGTGAAGAAAACGTCGCCTGTGGAAGACTGCCCGCGTGCTACCCAAACGTTGAAATCTTTTTGTAGCAGCGACAAGAAATCTTCGGATGATTTAGCTTCATGCAGCACTTCATTGAAGCGTGCTACTGATCGCGACATTAAATCGTGGGTAATTACCTCGCCTGGGCCGACCGGGAAAAAAGTCTTAGAGCTTGGCTTTGTCAAGTAATTCATCGAGCGTTGCGTGGCCTCAATCAGTTCTTCGCGTCGCTGCCAACCAATCGCAAAATCGGGCCAGCTCTCGCCATAGGCCAAGCGCTCTACGCCATACTCGCCATCAGCAAGTTGGTATTCGTAGGGATTCAACCCCTCGGCCTCTTGGGACTGAGGAGATTGGCAACTCGTGGTAAGACCACAAATCACGACAAAGGCGTAGCGAAAAGCTTTCATGCCTATAGCCTATTGAATAAGTGGCGCCGCTTCAATGAAATACGTATATGCAATTTCAATACCACCGCATTTTAGCTGGGGACGCCGTCTTGACTACCTTCGATGTTGACTCTGTTGTGCTGCAGGGCAACCCGTTGGACGATCCGACCTTACGTTCGCAGCCGATGCTGCTGCCACAGGGCGACGATTTTACCTCTTTGCCGTTAGTGGTCATGCTGTCTGGATACACTGGATTTAATCATAAGGTAGTAAACAAATCATCGATGTGGCAGCCGTCTGTTCCGGAACGCTTGGCGCGAGCAATTCAATCCGGAGAAATTAAGCCTGCCGTTTTTGTGTGGCCAGCTTGCGAAACTAAGCTTGGTGGTTCGCAGTACGTGAACTCAAGCGGCACGGGCAACTATCAAGATTATGTTATTAATGAAGTGATTCCGGCTGTTGAAAAACATTACAACTGTGGTGGTGAGAATAATCGTGTTGTTGTTGGCAAATCCAGTGGCGGCTTCGGCGCCTTGTCATTGACCATGCGCAACCCTGGGTTTTTCCGCGCTACTGCTTCACATGCTGGAGACATGGGCTTTGACATGTCGCACTTCCGTGGCTTCGCCGATGCGTTAACTTGCTGGTCGAAGTACGGAGGAGTTGAGAGCTTTATGCAACAGCTACCCGCTTTATCAAAGTTCGGCTTTACGGAACACGCTGGCATCGAAGCTATTGCCATGGCCACTTGCTATTCGCCGAATGCTGAATCCGAATTCGGATTTGATTTGCCGATTGTGCCGGAGACCGGAGAAATTCGCCATGACATTTTTGACAAATGGCTTAGTTATGATCCGCTGCGCATGCTCGACGAGGAAAATAATGCCGACGCTTTGCGGCAACTCAACCACCTGTTTTTAGACGCCGGCGAAACAGATGAGTTCGCTCTGCAGTGGGGACTACGCCGCTTCCACGAAAAATTAAAATCGCAGAATATCGAGGCGCATGTCGAATACTTCAAGGGTGGCCACTTCGCGATGGATGCCCGTTGGCAACAAAGCCTAAAAGTTATTTTGTAGACTCACCGGCAAGGCGTGCGCTAACGAAAGCCCAATAAAAGTTATAGCCGCCAATGCGACCAATCACATCGAGTATTTCACCACAAAGATAAAGCCCTCCGGTTTTACGACTCTCGAAGGTTGAGAGATTAACTTCATCAAGAGGGACCCCACCGCCAGTCACTTCGGCGACGGCTAAGCCACGGTTACCAGTAATATCAAGTTTGTAATGGCACATCGCCCCAATCAAAGCCTTGCGCCGATCTTTAGTTAGATTGCCCACGCGCTCACTTGACTCAACCCCGGCTTTTTCGATTATGGCCTTAGCCAAACGCAGGGGAAGAGTATCGCTTACTAGGCTCAGTGTAGTGGTTGAAGGATGATTGATGATAAAGTCGCGCCATTGCTCAGCACTTTTCTTGGTGAAGTTGATTATTAATTCAGCTTTGTCGCGGATTACCCAATGGC
The DNA here is from genome assembly GCA_964011335.1 of uncultured bacterium. GTDB lineage: Bacteria > Planctomycetota > UBA1135 > UBA1135 > UBA1135 > JAPKEZ01. The sequence continues at coordinate 7,790 of CAXGOF010000006.1, read as the reverse complement.
TAGCATCAAGAATAGCTGGGCCGCTAAATCCGTGGTGGGTGAAGAGCAAATCGTTTATGCCTTTTTCTAAAAGCTTATTATTTTTGTACGTGCTCCATTCCACGCTTAAGCTGACTCCGCTCAAGTCTGTGAGCAAAGTTTCGTTGGTCGTCAGCGGCGCGAGGGCGGGATAGTTAGCGAGGCTACTGTGCCCGAGGCGTCGCGCAATTTCATAGCCGAAGCCATCGGACCCGGTCTTAGGGACGGATTTCCCTCCTGTCGCCAAAATAAGCTTTGTAGCAGTGACTACTTCATCGCCGCAAGCAATGACGAACTCACCGTTCATTTTTTTCACGTCGGTTACTTGATGGCTGAACTTTATTTCACCGCCAAGGTTAACAAGCTCTCGCTGAAGAGCATCGCGCACCACAATTGCTTTTTGCGCAGCAGGAAACAGTTTACCCGTTTCTCTTTCTAGCTCAAGCGGCACATCAATCTCATATTCGAAAAACATTTGCATTTGATCGAGGGTCCAATTGCGAAACAATCTTTTGAGTACATTGTCGGAAGAGTTAGAAAAGAAATCGCTTTCGCTAACAACAGACGGCAACAAGTTGCAGCGCCCACCACCACTAATTAATATTTTTTTAGCTGCTTGCGCTTTGGTTTCAAGCACCACGGTTTTCTGGCCGGTACGTGCCGCCCAAATGGCTGCCATTAATCCAGCAGCGCCAGCGCCAATGACTACCGTAGTGTCGTGCTCAGACATGCCGCATCTTTGATATTATTAGACCAATCGATGAAGAACGTTGATTCGGCGACAAAAGCTTTATCAAAAACATCTCGCCAATTGTCGCCAAACAGCACCGCAGCCTTTTCGCTCATCTCCTTAAGATGCTGCTCTTCATCTTTAAGAATTGAAGAAACCGAAAACGGTGCGCCCGCTTCAACAAGGCACTGCTCGTAAATCGGGTAAAAACAATCGGCGCGAACTTCGATGGCCACACTGCTTAAGATATAGTTAGCCTCGCTTTGGTCGTCAAAAGATAGGCCGCAGTCAGCTACAATCGCTTCGCAAGCGCGGTCGACTTGCTGTAAGTAATTTTCAGCAGCATCGCCAGCCAAGGTGTGCTCGTCAGAATAAGTAGCGATGCCTTCTTCGATGCCGCCGTTTAGCTTAATCGCTGCGCGCTTTAATCGTAGCGCATGCGAAGCCTCTTCAATGATGTGCATCAAGCCATCGTTGTCCATTCGTGCGGAATTACGCGCCTTTAGCATTTTGCGCATGCCGACATACTCCATGCGCGACAAAGTGTTAACCATGCGAGAATGTAATAATGGCTCAGCGACGATTTGCGGTAGAATCTCACGCAAGGTTTTCGTGCAATCTTGCGAGGCAGCTTTATCTATATAGTTTTGCATTGGATTAGAGGCGAGACATCTTTAAAGACCTGTTATTTATTTTAACATGCGACAAGTCGTCTAAGACGTCACCCGGCATGCCAATAGGTAAATCAACTGTTGCAAAACGGTCATAGATTTCAATACGGCCGATATGCTTGCCCTGCAGGCCAGAAGTTTTGGCAATAACCGCGACAATAGAGCCAGGTCGCACTTGGTCACGATGCCCGATTTCAATTCGGAAACGTTCCATGCCAGCCTCGGTTGACTTTTCAACTTTGCCACTACGCTTGTCACGACGAGGGCCGCGATCCTCGCGTCCTCGCCCGCGGCTGTCGCGTGGCTCGCGTTGGTTGCGGTCGGCAGAGAAGTTCTCGTCGCGAACCATTTCATTCCTGGAGATTAGTAGCGGCTTTTTGCCTTGTGCGATGAACGCCAGCGCTGCAGCGACATTAACAGCTTCAGTTTCAGGATGGTCGGTCAAGTAGCTATCAATCAGTCGTAAGTTGAATTCGAGCTTGTCGTCTTCGATTGCCGCAGAAATTTCATCTTTAAAGCGCTCGATACGCTGCTCGTTGATTTCATCAGTAGTAGGCATTTTCATCGGATCGATGTCTGCCCTAGTTACCTTCTCGAGCATGTGTAGTAAACGCTTCTCTCGGGGTGTAACAAACAAAATTGCTTGACCAGTAGCACCAGCGCGACCAGTACGTCCGATGCGATGGACGTAAGATTCTGGGTCAGTTGGCGCATCGTAATTGATAACGTGGCTGACACGCGTTACGTCAAGGCCACGAGCCGCTACATCGGTAGCGACAATGATATCAATCGCTCCGCCTTTGAGGCGCTTAATTATTTGCTCGCGTTGCCCCTGTGGGATATCGCCATTTAAGGCAGCTGCAGAATGTCCACGTGCTTCGAGTTGCTCTGCGGTGATGGTTGTGGCATTTTTGGTGCGTACGAACACAATCATTGCATCAACTTCTTCGAACTCTAACAAGCGAGTAAGCGCGTCAATTTTCTTGCGCCCGGTCACAATTTGGTAGCGCTGGTTAATGGTGTCGGCAGTCGCTTGCTTTACCTTAATTTTTACTTCAGCTGGAGAATTGAGATACTTATCAGCTATCTTCTTAATCTCTCGCGGCATAGTAGCTGAGAATAAAGCAATCTGGCGTTTGTCAGGACAGTTTTCAAGAACGAAATTAACGTCATCGATGAAGCCCATACGCAGCATTTCGTCCGCCTCGTCAAGCACTAAAGTGGTTAGTTGGTCGAGCTTAAGAGTGCCACGTTTAATGTGATCAAGCACACGACCCGGAGTGCCCACGACAACGTGAACCCCCTTCTTTAGTGGCCGCAACTGGTGCTGGTAAGCTTGGCCGCCGTAAATCGGCAATACATGGAAGCCCGGCAGTGAGCGCGCATACTTCTGAAAGGACTCGGCTACCTGAATAGCTAATTCGCGAGTTGGCGCCAGTACTAAGACTTGCGGCACGCGATTGGCTAAATCTATATTCGATAAAATAGGCAAAGCAAACGCAGCGGTTTTACCCGTACCGGTTTGCGCCTGACCAATGATGTCACGCTTTTCGAGCAAATACGGAATTGCTTCAGCTTGAATAGGCGATGGGCTTTCGTAGCCAAAGCTTTCTAAAGAATCGACCATTCTAGCTGGAAGCCCTAGCTCATTGAACTTAAGTGATGTCATGATTTTATTTGGTGTTATTGCACAGCTTGCATGACAACCTTAATCATTGCATCAGCAATAATTTGACACTCTTCTTCAGTGGCGCAAGCCGGTGGCATTGCATACAGCACATTGCCCAAAGGGCGAAGAAGTACGTCGTCTAGTTCTCTACAAGCGTTTCGCAGGATGTCGCCAGCGCAGGCTAGATAACCACCATGGTCGGTAATTATCTCAATGGCAACTATTCCGCCGCACCTTCTCATTTCAATTCGCGGGTGGTCACTCAGAGACGCAAGCGCGCATTCTACCAAAATTCCTATTTCTTGCAGGCGCTGCGGAGTTTGCTCCTCGATACACAGCTGCAATGAGCGTAAAGCGACAGCGCAGCCCAGGGGATTGCCAGTGAAAGTGTGCCCGTGAAAAAAGGCCTTTACTCGTTCGTCGTCGAGAAAATCTTGGTATATATCTTCACTTACAAGAGTAGCAGACAGCGGAAGTATGCCGCCGCTTAAGCCTTTAGCGATGGCCATGATGTCTGGCTCGATTCCCGCGGTCTGACAAGAGAATAAACTACCGGTACGCCCAAACCCTGTCATAACTTCGTCAGCAATAAAGAAAATGCCGAACTCCGTGCATAATTCACGCGCCGCTTGCAAGAATTCAATGGAGTGCATTTTCATCCCTGCCGCCCCCTGCACTAAGGGCTCGACGATAAAAGCGCATGCTTGGTCGCCTAACTCTTCGAGTGCAGTGCGCAGACTTTCCGTAGTCGGGTCGACTCGCTTTACATCAAAGAGGAAGGGTTCGAACTCGCTAAAGAACGGGACGGGGTCCCCTAAGGCCATCGCGCCAAAGGTGTCGCCGTGATAGCTATGCTCTAAAGAAATGAAAGTCGTGCGCTGCGCTTGCCCACGCCGCACCCAAGATTGATACGCCGCCTTTAGGCCGATTTCGACGGCGGTCGAGCCATTGTCAGAGTAAAAAACGCGTGATAGAGAGTCAGGAGCAACCTCTATCAATAATTCCGCCAACTCAACAGCGGGTTGATGCGTGCACCCAGCAAATAAAACGTGATCCAAAATAGAGGCCTGCTTAAGCAAAGCCTCAGCTAATTCAGGACGGCAGTGCCCATGCAGAACTGACCACCAACTCGAAATAGCATCGATGCGAGTGCTGCCATCTTCTAGAACTAAGGTCGTATCTTTCGCCGAAACGATGGGCAGTGGCAACGGATCAATTTGATGTTGCGTAAAGGGATGCCAGCAAACTTTGGCATCGCGCTGTTGTAAGTCAGAAGCCATTAGCTTTTAAATAAAAATTCTAAGTTTTCGGTGTCGAGCCATAAGTCTAAATTTGCAGTGCTCAATTTCTTAAACAAAGGAAACTCAAAAATAGGGACGTCGCGGATTTGGGACTGAAGGCTGTTTTTATTTTCGTTATGCGGATCGCCAACCAAAAATAATGCGCGCAACTTAATGCCGCGCCTATTCAGCGCCTCGATAGTAAGTAGCGTGTGGTTTAATGTGCCTAAGGTAGTTCGCGCCACCAAAATGGCATCGACCGATAGGCGCTGTGCGAAGTCGCCTTGGTCTTCACAGTTATTCCAGGGCACTAACAAGCCACCCGCAGTTTCGATGACCGTCGATTTGTTTTCCGCCATTATCTTTTTGGCCTTCGGCAAAGCATCACTGATGGTCACGGCAACCCCTTCAGCGTCGGCGGCTTGGTCTACCGATGCGGGCAGGCTCAACTCAACAAGCGGTTTGCAAATTGCAGTGCTATCAAGCGCGGCTAATTGTTGAACGGAATGGCTGTCACTATCCTTTCCTGTTTGCACGGGTTTCAAATAGCTTGCATCAACGCCATAACGTGAAGCAGCGCGCATCAGCAAAGATGAAATAACTGTTTTGCCAACATCGGTATCGGTGCCAATCACGAGCAAATCATTAAAACGCCGCGATGTGATTTTTACAGCTTCAGGCACAATAGCGCATTCGCTAATTGCATTTGCTAAATCACTTAGCTGCTCTGGAGTATGGGTAGCGCGCACTACAATGCGCAAGCGACTGCTGCCTTCAGCGACGGTTGGCGGGCGAATCGCGCGTACGTCAAATCCGCGTTGTTGCAATTGTTCGGCAACGTTAATTGTTTGCAGGGTGTCGCCGATAATCAACGGCAGAATTGGTGACTCGCCGGGGCATGCGTAACCTTTAATGCGTAGCAGCTTACGCAGTGACTGTGCGTTATCATGAGCGCCATCGCACAGTTCGGGTTGTTCGCGTAATAGCTGCATTGAGCGTTGCAGTGCCGCGCAAGTTGCCGGAGAAACAGCGGTTGTGTAAACAAATCCGCGGGAATGATTTATTAAATGATTAATCACAATGCTGCTTGCGCAAACAATGCCGCCTCCGACGCCAAGCGCTTTTCCTCCAGTCACCATGCGCGTTATAACACGTTTCGATTGATAATGGCGCGTTGGATACAAACCAGCAGAGTGCGCTAAATCTAAAATAACATAAGCATCATATTGCTCACACAATTCCATAATCTCAGGCAGCGGGGTGCGATCACCGTCCATCGAATAGACGTCTTCTACGACAATAAAGCGCCGATGCATGCCAGTACTACCCTTGAGTCGATCTTCTAGCTCTTTCAAGTCATTGTGCTTGAAAATCTTTACCCTCGCCTTGCTCAAGCGCGCGCCATCAATTAAAGAGGCGTGGATTAATTCATCGCAAATCAGCACATCGTCTTGCGTTGACAACGACGACAAAATAGCGATGTTCGCTTGCCATCCGCTAGGGAAAATCAGCGCGTCTTCCGTGCCAAAGAACTGTGCGGCAGTGAGCTCGGCCTGGCGATGAATAGAGTAGTTGCCACGCAACAATCTCGCGGACGGCGCGCCTGCTCCGAATTCTTTAATGGCTGCAATCGCCGCCTTTGCGACACTCGGATGTTGCGATAACCCCAAGTAGTCGTTCGATGAAAAATCGATGCCACTCGGGGTAGTAAGCTTGCGCTCTAGACCGGCATCTCGCCAGCGTGTGGCGATTCCATCTAGTCCGCCTAAAAAGTTGTCGCTCACACTTCGATGGTCTCGGCGGTCTTGGCATCGTTAATGCCTTCTAGGTCGAGCATCTCGAACAGCTCGACATCTGAATTTTTGCTGCGGTTTGGCGCAGTAAGAAGCTGGTCTCCTAAGAAAATAGAGTTGGCGCCAGCCAAGAAGCACATTGCTTGGCCTTCTTCGCTCATGCCTGAGCGCCCAGCGGATAAGCGCACCATGGATTTTGGCATTAAGATACGACACACCGCAACTGCGCGGACTAGTTGATTCCATGGCAACAACGGAGTATCCGCCAACGGTGTTCCCTCGACAGGAATTAAAGTGTTAATAGGCACCGACTCTGGTGGTGGGTCTTGCATGGCTAGCTGTTGAATCAAGCCGATGCGATCGTCCTCCGTTTCGCCCATACCAAGAATGCCACCGCAGCAAACCTTCATGCCAGAATTACGCACCACCGCTAAAGTTTCTAGGCGGTCTTCATAAGTGCGGGTAGTAATGACCTCGCTGTAATATTCAGGCGACGTATCTAAGTTGTGGTTGTAATAATCCAAGCCAGCATCACGCAATTTTTCAGCCTGTTCTTTAGTAATCATACCCAAGGTCGCACAAGTTTCTAGGTCGAGCGCTTTCACTGTGCGAACCATCTCAAGGACGCGCTCGAAATCAGCATTGTCCTTAACCTGTCGCCAAGCAGCACCCATGCAAAAACGATCCGCTCCACCGCTCTTCGCTTCGGTTGCCGCCTTGACTACAGCATCAAGTTCGATTAACTTCTCTGTGTCGAGATCAGAGTTGTTATGCGCCGATTGCGAGCAGTAAGAACAATCTTCCGGACAAGCACCCGTTTTAATCGACAACAAAGTTGAGCACTGCACTACATGCGGGTCATGATTCGCACGATGAATGCGCGCCGCCTCAAAAACTAAATCAAGCAGCGGGCGACGGTATAGCTCGGCTACTTCGTCGCGGGTTAAGGTAGTGTTCACATCAGACATGGCGAATATTCTACATTTGCGCCGTTTTTATTATTAAGGTAAAGTCAAGGTTCTGGGCCCTTGCAATACTGCCTGCGGCGCAAATACATAGTAGTTACACCTTTGGATGCGATCCGGCTAGCGAAAAGCGCTAGTTTTGAGCCGCCTTGAGCCTTGCGCTGAAGGCCGGCAGGACGTTTAAGTACCGTGTAACCGACAGCCCTTCTCGCCTTCCCCTCGGATACCAGGCTATAGGGTTGTGCGCATACTGCAGAAGGTGGGAGCTCGTCTTGTTTTCTAGGTGATTTGCCGGTCACTGCAGGGCGAAAAGAGTTAGCAGCAGAGGAGTCATTTAACTTACCTTACATTTGGCACTTGCGCATGTGAATAGAAAGTTTGATAATACCTACATGGGCTGGTTCCAACGCTTATTCTCAGGATCGAAATCAAGCGACCTACATCGCAATCGTTCCTCGAACCAAGCCCCTGCTTCTGCTGAACTCAGCGAAGAATTAAGGGCTTTAAAAGAAGAAATAACACTCCTCCGAGACACACTCGGTGGTGGTGATTCGTTGTCATCCGGGGGTAGTGCTCGCGACAACGACAACCGTAATAGACGCGGCGGCAGAAATAGTCGTGTCTCACGTAACGCAAATAACCGCAGTCGGACTTCTCGTGGCTC